>JACMQJ010000112.1 GCA_014377055.1 Candidatus Sericytochromatia bacterium | reverse complement strand
CATTTTAAAATTCCTCCAGCTTGTTTAATTAACATTTTACTAACTATATTAATATCTGATTTTTAAATTAAAACTTACGCCCTAAAATTTTAAATCTTTGTGAATTAATTGTTAAGAGAATATTATTTGATATTTCTATCAAGTATCAAGAGGTATTATTATTTTATTTAAATTATTTTTTATACTTACTGAGAAATAAACGTAAAAAAACAAAACTAATAGTTAAAAAAGGTGATTTTTTACTCTTACTTTCTACCTGATCTTGTATTTCATAGTTATGTACATGCTTAATACCTTCAATAAAAACACTTGCCAAATCTTTTTGTTTTTCCAAATCCTTTTGTTTTTGCTTTTTATTATCTGATGTATCGACATCTTCTTTTTTTGGTTGTCTGTATTTTGATGGGTCAACAATAATTGCCCCATGTGCAGTTCTGACCCTTTTACCATAATTTTTTGTATAAACTTGAGTAAATTCGGCACCAAATAAAAATATTAATGAAGCATAAAATATCCAAACCAGCATTATAACTAATGTACCAGCTGTTCCATACACAGCACCAACATTAGTTTTTCCAAGATAAAAGCTAATACCAAACTTACCAATAATAAATAAAACTGAGGTAACAACAGATCCTAATGCAACATCTTTTAGACTAATACGAACGTCAGGAAGTATTTTGTAAATCATGGCAAAAAGCAATGTTGTAATAAAAAAAGAAATACCAAAGTTAGTTATTTTTAAAAAATACACTGAGATTATATTAGTCATTAAATGGCTTAGATAGTCATTAAAAGCGGCCAAGATAGCATCTATCAATAATGAAACCATCAATAAAAACCCTGTTCCAAAAACCATTGTAAATGATCCAAGTCTTTCTCTGATTACTTGCCCCCAACTTCTATCTGGTCTTGGCTCGATACCCCAAATAGTGTTTAATGAAACTTGTATTTGTGAAAATACACCTGTTGCACCTATCAGTAAAGTGACAATACCTATAATTGTGGCAACCATGCTTGCATCAGTATTTTTTGCACTTTTTAGCATACCTTGTATGGCCAAAGCTCCATCTTGACCTAATAAACCTTGTATCTCACGTACTATCCTTCCTTCGGCTGCATCTTGACCAAAAAAGAAACCAGCTACAGCAATAGCAATAATCAGTAATGGTGGTATTGAAAAAATTGTATAGTAAGCAATAGCAGCACCCATACCCATTGCTTTATCTTTATTCCATTGATCAAAAACATCCTTCAAAAAAAACAATATTTTTTTAGCCAATGGCATTTCAGAATCTTTTTTTAATAATATTGTTTGAGTGTTATTCATCTGCATCTCCAAAATTAAATAAAGCTTTCTACATATCTATTGTAATATATTGTAACATTTAAGATTTAGATATGTAAAGTGTATAATTAAATTCAATAAGATATTTTGAGTTAAAAAATAAAGTTATAATTTATCTACTATTTCATAATAAGTATGATGTAAAAAAGAGTTGAATTATTTGATTAAAGATACAAAAAATATTTTGATAAAATTTAAATTAATCTTTATTATTTTCTCTTCTTTTGTACTCTCATGCTCTCAACAAAATAGTAATACAAATATTGTGACAATATATGCTGCAAGCAGTATGATAAAACCAATTAATAATATAATTTCAGATTTTGAAAAAGAAAATAATATTAAGGTCATAGTTTCTTATGGATCTTCTGCTACATTAGCAAAACAAATAGATCAAGAGATGAAGGCAGATATTTTTATTTCCGCAAGTAGTGAATGGATTGATTATTTGGATAAAAAAGCAAAAATTAAAAATGAAAGTAAAAAAGATTTTTTAGGTAATTCATTAGTACTTATAGCCAACAAAAATAATAATATTGAGACTAGTAATATTTTAAATTTTAAAAATATTATAGGAGATTGTATCTCTATTTCTGATCCTGACTATGTCCCATTAGGAAAATATACGAAACAAGCCTTACAAAATATTAACCAATGGAATGAAGTTTTAAGTAAATCAGTTAGAGGTAATGATGCAGTGAGTACTTTGTATGTAGTTGAACGAGGTGAATGTTCAACAGGAATAGTTTATAAAACAGATGCTATTAACTCAAAAAATGTTAATATTATCTATGAAATAACGTTGCCAAAAGGAAAGAATATTTTTTATACTATTGCCTTAACAAAAAACAAAAATATCAATGCTGATAAGCTTTATAAAAATATCTTTTCAAAAAAATCTAATAAGATATTTTCTGATTTTGGCTTCAAAATATTAGGTTAATTTTGCAAATGATTAATATGTCACCAGAAGAATTATCCATTTTAATTTTATCTCTAAAAGTAGGTTTTTTTTCTGCACTTTATTCTCTTATTCCTGGTATTTTAATAGGCTATTTATTAGCCAGAAAAGAGTTTTATGGAAAAGTACTTATTGATAGTATTGTTTATCTTCCTCTAGTTTTACCACCTGTTACTATTGGCTATTTTTTAATTATTTTATTTGGTAATCAAGGTATTATTGGTAAATTTTTGCATGAATGGTTTGGTTTAACTTTAATTTTTAATTGGAAAGGAGCTGTGCTCGCATCTTCAATTATGGGCTTTCCTTTGCTTGTTAGAGCTGTCAGAATATCTATTGAAAGTATTGATCTACAACTTGAAAAAACTGCTGCTAGTCTTGGTGCTTCACCTCTAAAAGTTTTTTTATCTATAACACTACCTTTGGCATTACCAGGAGTCATAGCAGGTGTAATACTATCATTTGCTAGAAGTCTGGGAGAGTTTGGGGCAACAATTACATTTGTATCAAATATACCTAATCAAACACGTACATTACCCATAGCTATCTATACATACTCACAAATGCCTGGAAATGACCTCAAAATATCCAGATTGATATTTATATCAATAATTATTTCTTTTACTGCGTTATTTTTTAGTAATTTATTAGAGAAAAAAATAAAAAGGAAATCATAAATTGATAGATTTAGATTTAGAATTTAAGAGAGATAATTTTTATTTAAAAGTACAAATTAATACATTAAATAAATCTACTGGAATATTTGGTAATTCTGGATCTGGTAAAACAACACTATTTAATCTAATCTCTGGAGTTATAAAACCAGACAGAGGATATATTAGAATTAATAATATTACTCTATTTGATTCTTATAAAAAAATAAATGTTCATACCTACAAAAGACAAATGGGATATGTTTTTCAAGATAATAATTTGTTTCCACATTTAAAAATCAATAAAAATTTGACCTATGGCTACGAACTACTACAAAAATCAAAAATAAAGTTTGAGCCTCAACAAATAATTAAATTACTTGAATTAGAAAAAGTATTGCACAAATATCCTAATCAATTATCAGGAGGTGAAAAGAAAAGAGTGGCAATAGGTAGAGCAATATTATCATCTCCTGAATTATTATTATTTGATGAGCCATTGTCATCTCTTGATGAAACTCTAAAAGATCAAGTCTTATCTTTTTTAAAAAAAATAATTGAAGAGGTAAATATACCTATGTTGTATATTAGTCACTCAAGAGATGAAATAAATTTTATTACTGATAATAATATTTTACATATTGAAAATGGACTTATACAAGGTTCTTAGATAGTTTTATGATTCGTCTTTTAGTTTTGGTCAAAATATAAAAAATTAAAATTTGTTTTGATTACTTTTACATTTATGATTTAACTGATAGTATTTCTACTTTATAGATTTTTTTTGGAAGAATAATTTTGATAAAATCAACTAAGCCATATATTAGTTCTTTAATAACATATTTAACTGTTTTGATCATGTTTGGAGTCGACCAATGGACAAAATACTTGGTAACTGAAAAATTACCAATTAGAATAGACTTTGTTAATAAAACAATTGCTGAAGCTCATGCTTCTTATCCCTTCTTGCCTTGGTTATGGTTTACTCATGTAGTTAATTTTGGTTCTGCTTTTAGTACTTTTTATGGTAGAAAAGTATTATTAGTTATTTTTGCAGGAGCTATATCATTGGGCATTATTGCTTATGAGCGTATCTCTGTATCTAATAGAACTAAAGTTTTGTCACTTAGCTTAGGATTTTTGTTAGCTGGGGCATTTGGTAATTTATTTGATCGTATTAGACTAGGTTATGTAACTGATTTTCTTGACCTTAGATGGAAAGGAGACAATATCTTTGCTATCTTTAATGGTGCAGATGTATCTATCAATCTAGGCATTTATTTATTAATATTTTATTTTTTCTTTCAAGAAGCTAAACTTAAAAAACAAAAAGAGTCAGATGATGAGGATTTACCTTTATAAGCAAATAATATAAGCTTTTAAATCATTTTAATCAGGGGTTAGATAACAATGAAAAATATCACAAAGGGTCAAAAAATATCTTTAGATAAAGAAATTAATTCTAAATCTTTTTTTATTGGTCTAAAATGGGATCAAACCTTTGCTCCTGACTATGAGATTGACACAAGTATTATGCTTTTGTCAGATAATGGAAAGCTAGAAAAAGAAGAAAATTTTGTTTTTTACAATAATCTCTCAAGCCCAAATGGTGCCATTAAAATACAGAATAAAGCTTTAGATAACTATAAAAAAATTATTGAAGTAAACCTTGATAAAGTTGAGAAAAATATATCAAGAATAATGTTTATCTTAACTATTGAAAGTGGTGATGAGCTAAATCATCGTTTTAATAAAATAAAAAATATTTCAGCTAATTTGATAGATTTATCAAAAAATAGTCTTTTAGAGTATAAAGTGGATGATTTAAATCAAGAAACAGCAGTTATTATTTTTGAAATCTATAATCACAACAATGAATGGAAATTACAAGCAACAGGTAATGGTTTTAACTCAGGTTTATCAGCTTTATTAGATCAATATGGAAGTGATGCTGTCAAAGTAGCTGATGAGCCTACTAGTACTAAAATAAATCAACAACCAACCAAAATAAATACTTCTTTGATGACTCCAACAATTATAAATAATTTTAATGTCCCAAAAATTAGTAGTAACAGACCAAAAAATAATATGAATAAAGTCCCGAAAGGTAGTAAGGAATTTGTTAAAGATTATACTCAATCTCTAGAAATAGTAAATAAGCAATTAGCCACAAAAAATATTCTCAATCAAAATGCTCAAATTGTAGTTGCTTTGGATCTCTCTTGCTCAATGAGTATTATGCTTAGAGATGGTACTATACATGATACTTTTGATAAAATAATGCCTTTAGTTATGCAACTTGATGATGATGGCTTATTGGATGTTTTTCCATTTAATGAAAATGCTTATAATAATGCTATACCATTTACTATGGAAAATAGAGAAAGATATATTCAATATGAGATTTTATTTAAATATAATCTTGGTGGTACTGGTTATTCATCTGTAATAGAAAAGATAACTAATAAATATTCTAATGCTGGTAAAAGCTCAGATCCTGTCTATGTAATATTTATAACTGACGGTGATTGTGACGATCAAAATCAAACTGAAACAGCAATTAAAAATGCAAGTAATAAGGGTATATTTTGGCAATTTATTGGTGTTGGTGAAAAAAGAGCCTCATTTTCATTTTTAAATAAACTTGATAAACTTTCTGGACGAAAAGTAGATAATGCAAATTTCTTTTATATTTACGATCTGAATAAAATTACTAAAGATGAGCTTTATGATGGCTTATTATCTGAGTTTCCTGAATGGCTAAAAAGTGCTAAACAACAAGGTATCATAAACTAAAAATATTATAAATAATTTTTTTGAGAAGCAATTTTTCTCATGAATATTTCAACAATTAAGCCACCAAAAAGAACTCCAAATATTAGTCCTGGAAAAATTGACTGATTATAAGTAAGGTGTCTTGAAGCAAGTGCAATACTACTAAGATCGGCACCAATAAAAGAAAGTATTGTACAAACAACAACCCCCATTAAGGCTTTGGTTATTTCGAACTGATTTTCATCTTGCATATATTTTCTAAACCTAATTTTTTTACTTTACTTAATTTTAATTATGCTCTTTTATTTTTATAAATACTTATGTTAATGATCACATTTAATGCAAATAAATTATTTATTTTTAGTTTTAATTGAATGTACTGTAAACGTTTTATAAATAAAAATATTTTTACTACGAATAAAGAAACTAATCAGGAAGAATAAACACTAATAATTTTTTAATATTTTCTCTTATTCGTTTATTTATTCTTCTTAATTTGTGTAATTCGTGTCAAAAAATCTTATTTGTTTAAAAGTAAATATTTTAGATGTTTATACTATAACTAAAATTATATTCAAACCCAAAAGCTTTACAAAATTAGATTAGCAAATATAATAGATGGACAAAGATATATTTCAATTTGAGAAAAAAGATATGAGAATCAATCCTAAGACTAAATATTTATCACAGCTTTTGAGTATGACATTTATTTTTTCAGCATTTTCTTACAATGCAATAGCAAAAAATAACACAGAAACTATTATTATTGATTCTAATACAAAGACAAAGCAATTTCCACATATCTGGGAGCAAATGTTTGGATCTGGTAGAGCTATATTAACATTGCGTGAGAGCTATCGTAAAGATATGGAAAAAGTTAAAAATGTTACGGAAATGAAATATGTTCGTCCTCATGCTATTTTTCATGATGAAGTTGGTATTTATGATGAAGATGCAAATGGTAAACCAATTTATAATTTTTCTTATGTTGATCAAATTTATGACGGATTATTAGAAAATGGTGTCAGACCATTTGTTGAGCTAAGTTTTATGCCTAGAAAACTTGCTGCCAAACAAACTGAACATCCCTTTTGGTATAAACAAATAACTTCACCACCAAAAGATTGGATTAAATGGGAAGATTTAATTTACAATTTTACAAAACATCTAGTCGCCAGATATGGTGAGGCAGAGGTTTCTAAATGGTATTTTGAAGTTTGGAATGAGCCTAATATTGATTTTTGGTCAGGAGATCCAAAAGAATCTACATATTATGAACTATATGATAGAACAGCTAAATCATTAAAAAAAGTTAGCAATAAATTAAAAGTTGGTGGACCTGGAACTGCTCAAGCAGCTTGGGTTGATAAGTTTATTGATCATTGCGTTAATAAAAAAATACCTGTTGATTTTGTCACGACTCATGTCTATGCCAATGATAGTGCTAAAGATGTTTTTGGCACAACTGAATTTATTCCTAGAAAAAATATGGTTGCTCGTTCAGTAAAAAAAGTTTTTGATCAAGTAAAAAAATCAGCTAAACCAAATCTACCTATAATTTGGAGTGAATACAATGCT
>JACMQJ010000595.1 GCA_014377055.1 Candidatus Sericytochromatia bacterium | reverse complement strand
GAATCAAAAACAGGCGGTAAAAGGCAAGTTACATTATTACAATTTGAATATTTACCCGTTATTGCTTCTATTATGAAAGAAGAAAAAGTAGACCCTAAATTATTAAGAAGAAACTTATTAGTTTCTGGGATAAATTTATTATCGTTAAAAAATCAAAGATTTTCTATAGGTGAAGTTATTTTGGAGGGTACAGGTGAATGTCATCCGTGTTCAAGAATGGAAGAAAATCTAGGTTGTGGAGGCTATAATGCAATGAGAGGTCATGGTGGTATTACAGCCAAAATTATTTTGGGTGGAATAATTAAAACAGGTGATAAAGTTAAATTTATCTAAAGTACAAATAAAAAAAGAGGTTTGAAATTAATTAATTTCAAGCCTCTTTTTAGTTAATTTATTAAACTAACTGAACTATAGCCATTGGAGCTGCATCGCCTCTTCTTGGTGGAGCTTTAACAACTCTAACATATCCACCATTACGGTCGGTATATCTTGGAGCTATATCAGTAAAAAGATGTTGAACAGGAGTTTTTACATACACTTTAACTTTCTTGTCTTTTCTTTCTACTTCAGTATATATTTCTTTATCAATATTTGTTCCTTCAGCAAGATAAAGCACTTCTCCTCTTCTATTTCCATAGATATAAGCAGCTGCTTGTCTTCTTGAATGAAGATCACCTTTTTTTGCAAGTGTAATTAAGTGTTCAATTTCTTTTCTTACAGCTTTAGCTCTTGTCTCAGTTGTTAAGATTTGACCATGCTTAATTACTTCAGTAGCTAAACTACGAAGAAGAGCTTTTCTCTGATCTGCTGGTTTACCAAGCATATCAACTTTTTTACCATGTCTCATTTTTGTTTCCCTTTATTCAAAATCGTCTCTTAAGTTAGATCTTGGACCACCTGGCTTTAGTTGATAACCCATAGCTTTTACTCTATCGATTACTTCTTCAGCAGATTTACGTCCAAAGTTCTTAATTTCCATTAATTCTCTTTCTGTTTTTTTAAGTAAATCAGTAAGAGAGAATATATTTGCTCTCTTGAGACAATTATAGGCTCTAACAGAAAGCTCAAGCTCTTCAATACTAAGGTCATTGTCTTTTGATTTAGACTTAGTTTCTTCTTCTTCTGCTTCGTCAGGAACAACGACTATATCACCAGCAAGAGCAACAAAGTCTTTAAACTTGTTGATTAAAATCATTGCACTTGAACTTATTGCTCTGGTAGGATCAATACTACCATTTGTCCAAACTTCAATTACTAATCTATCAAAATCAGTAACTTGACCAACTCTTGTATCTTCTACTAAATAATTTACTTTACGAACAGGCATATATATTGCATCTATTGGAATCCAACCGATAGGAAGTTGTGCAGGTCTTGGCTTTTCAGCAGGAATAAACCCTTTTCCCTTCTCAATCATTAATTCCATTTCAAAACTTCCACCTTCATTGAGGGTGGCTATATACCAATTAGGATTAACTACTTCAACTTCTGCATCTGTAACAATGTCAGCACCTGTAATAGCTCCACCTTTATTAACTGATAGTTTTAGTGTTTTTGACTCATTACTATAAGATCTTAAAACTAAACCTTTTAAATTTAAAATTATATCTATTACATCTTCCACGATACCTGCAACGGTTGAGAACTCGTGTGGAACACCTTCTATTTTTACGGCTGTGATTGCAGTACCTTCAAGATCTGAGAGTAAAACCCTTCTCAAGGAATTCCCCAGTGTTATCCCATACCCTCTTTCTAACGGTTCAGCTACAAATTTACCATAGTGTAATCCATCACTGGTTACTTGAGTATTTATACATTCTATTACTGGTTTTTCCATATATTATTAATTCTCCTCAAAAAATTTAGGAGTGAAAATATGGCTATATCACTCCCAGGATAAAAATTCTTATTTGGGAAAAATCCCAAACACTATCTCGACAAAGTCTTAATCATTATCTTCTAAATCATCAGAAAAATATTTTTTGACTTTAAGGAGTTACTTAGAATAAAACTCTACTATCAAATTTTCTTTAATGAAATTGAATGTATCTATTTCATCTCTTACAGGAACAGTTAAGACTTGACCTGAAAGATCATTTTCGTTAACAGAAATCCAAGTTGGAATAGCACTACCGGTATATCCTTCTAATTCAGCCTTTACAAAAGTGTGGCTTGCAGCTTTAACGGATATGGTTTGTCCTACTTTAACATGATATGAAGCTATATCAAGCTTTTTACCATCTACAAGTATATGACCATGACCAACATACTGTCTTGCCTGTGATCTTGTAGTAGCATATTTCATTCTATATACAATATTATCTAATCTTGTTTCAAGCAATTGTACAAGTGTTTCGCCTGTTACACCTTTACTGGTACTTGCTTTTTCGTAATATTTTTTAAATTGCTTTTCATATAATCCATAAAGAAATCTAAGCTTTTGTTTTTCTCTTAATCTCAAACCATACTCAGAAACTTTTTGTCTAGCCAAGCCATGTTGTCCAGGTCTTGGTCTACCTTTTTGAATCGCTGTTTTTCCTGCCTCATTACGTTTTCCTTTTAAGCCAAGGTTTACACCAAGAGCTCTGGAAATACGGTCTGTAGGACCTCTGTATCTACCCAAATTAATACTCCTTAAAATACCAAATTTTATACTCTTCTACGTTTTGGAGGACGACATCCATTATGTGGGATAGGTGTAATATCCTTTATAACAGTAACATCCAAACCAGCGGATTGAAGAGCTCTTATTGCTGTTTCTCTACCTGCACCAGGTCCGTTGATAAGTACTTCTACTTGCTTCATTCCATGTTCTACAGCTGCTTTAGCGGCTTGTTCTGCTGCTGATTGAGCTGCAAATGGAGTTCCTTTTTTAGCACCCTTAAATCCAGAGCTGCCAGAACTTCCCCAAGAAATTGTATTACCTTTTACATCTGAAATGGTAATAATGGTATTATTAAAAGTCGATTGAATATGAACTACGCCTTGATGTACGTTCTTTTTTTCTTTACGTCTTACCCTAGTTGTTGTTTCTTTAGCCATTTAGTTTACCTATTTTGCACCCTTCTTACCAGCAACAGTCTTTTTGGCACCTCTTCTTGTACGGGCGTTAGTTTTTGTTCTTTGCCCACGCACAGGAAGTCCTTTACGATGTCTCATACCACGATAAGAACCAATTTCAATTAATCTCTTAATATTCATAGTGATTTCACGACGTAAATCACCCTCTAGACGATGTCCAAGTTTTTCTTGTCTTCTATCTAATTCTTCTCTAATTTTTGCAATATCGTCGTCAGTTAGATTAACGACTCTTGTATCAGGATTTATTCCTGTTTCTGCTAATATTTCTTTGCTTGAAACTAGTCCAATACCAAAAATATAGGTCAGAGCAATTTCAACTCTTTTATTACGAGGTAAATCTACCCCCGAAATACGTGCCATGCAAATACCTCCTATTAAATTCTAAAAAATGTCATAAAAATCCTTAACCCTGTCTCTGTTTGTGCTTAGGATTCTCACAAATAACCATTACTCTTTTATTTCTCTTTATAACCCTGCATTTCATGCAAATAGGTTTTACTGAAGCTCTTACCTTCATTTTTTTTATCCTTTCTAACTACCCTTACTTTAAGCGGTATGTAATTCTTCCCCGAGTTAAGTCGTAAGGGGAAAGCTCTACCTTAACTTTATCTCCTGGTAATATTTTTATAAAATGCTTACGCATTTTTCCTGATATGTGAGCCAGGACTTTATGACCATTTTCAAGTACTACCCTAAACATAGCGTTAGGTAAAGACTCTTCAATAGTTCCTTCCATTTCGATGACATCTTGCTTAGACAACTGTTAAAAAAACCTCTAAGTTAACAAAAAATAATATTTACATGTCTAGCTTCTAAATTATATAACATAAACTTAAATTTAGTGTAGACTTAAACTTAAATTAATGTTAATTTATTTATCTTGCTTCGTTAACTAAATTAACGATTTTTGTTGTTACTTCTTCAACGGGAAGATTACCATCTAACTTATGAAGAAGATTTTTTAATTTGTAATATTCAATCAAAGGTGATGTTTGCAAATCATAAACCTTAAGTCTATTAGTTACAACCTCTTCACTATCATCATCTCTCTGATATATATCATGACCACCACAATAATCACAGGTATTTTCTACTTTTGGTGGATTAAATTTAATATGGTAAGGAGCTTGGCAATTACGACAAACTCTTCTACCTGTAATTCTTTCTATCAAAAGAGGTCTTTCAACATCAACCTCAATTACGCAATCAAGTTTTAGATTAAGCTCATCAAGAAGTTCTCCAAAAGCCTCAGCCTGTGCCACTGTTCTTGGAAAACCATCCATAATCCAGCTTTGGCTAAAGCCAGGCTGAGTAAATTTTTCTCTAATTAGTTTAATCATCAAATCATCTGTGACAAGATGACCCAAATCCATAAAACTTTTGGCTTTTAAGCCTAATTCTGTACCAGCTTCAGTCGCTTTTCTTAAAATATCTCCAGTTGCAATTTGCACTGCATTGTATGATTTTTCAAGTATTTTGGCTTGGGTACCTTTACCTGCTCCAGGAGCTCCTATTAACATTATGCGCATATCTTTAAATCCTTATTTCACAAAACCATCATACTGTCTTGACAGTAAATGAGTCTGTAATTGATTAAATAAATCTATTGCAACACCTACCATAATTAATAGGGCAGTACTCCCAAGACCTTGAAGAGTTGTTACTCCCAAAACCTTTTCGGCAACCATAGGAACCAAAGCAATTAAACTAATAAAGAAAGCACCAAGAAGAGTAATTCGATTAAGAATCATTTCTAAATACTCAGCAGTTGGTCTACCAGGTCTATAACCAGGAATAAAGCTACCATATCTTTTTAAATTATTAGCTATATCTATCGGATTCATAGTTAATGAAGCATAGAAAAACGTAAAAAAGAAAATTAAAAGACAATACAAAACAGAATAAAGTAACTTACCAGGAGATAAAGCATCACTAACAACTTTAATCCAGCCAGTTTTGACAAACTGACCTAAAGTAGAGGGGAATAGTAAAACTGATGACGCAAATATTATTGGCATTACACCACCCTGATTAATTCTAAAAGGTAAATATGTTGACCTACCGCCATACATCTTGTTACCCACTTGCCTTTTGGCAGATTGTACTGGTATTTTTCTGGCTCCTTCTGAAGCAAAAATTATTGCCACAATCAATGCCATAAATACAAGCAAAAGTAACCCTACTGCAAACCAGTTGGTTGCACCAGCTTTTACTGATTCAGCCGTATTAGAAAAATATGAAGGAAACCTTGATAAAATACCCACAAATATTAAAATTGAAGCACCATTGCCAAGACCTTTCTCAGTGATTTGTTCACCCATCCACATAATAAAAACAGTACCTGCTAAAAGGGTTATGACAGTATTTATTATGAACATAACTGGTGGAGCTCCTGCTGCAGGTGCTCCAATAACAGCATCCATACGCCATAAACCAATCGCTAATCCAGTTGATTGCAAAGTACCAAGTATAATTGTTAAATACCTAGTTAGCTGAGCAATTTGTTTTCTTCCTGCTTCTCCACCTTCTTTTTGTAATTCCTCAAGCTTTGGGATTACAGAAGTCATTAACTGGACAATAATCGACGAGTTAATATAAGGAATAATCCCCATAGCAAATAGGGAAAATTTGGACAAAGCCCCACCAGAAAACATATCTATTAATCCGCCTAAGCCTTGATTAAATAGGGCTGATATTTTGGATGGGTCTAGTCCAGGAACAGGAACATGTACACCTAATCTGAAGATAAAAATCATCATTAGTGTAAATAAAATCTTTTCTCTTAAACCAGAAGCTTTAAACAAGTCAGCTAATACTTCTGGTCTTAATGCACTATTATTTCTCATTAAAAATTAAACTTCAAAATTACTAATTAGAATCACTTTTACTATCTTCTTCTTGCATAAGATTAATAACCTTACCGCCAGCAGCTTCTATCTTTTGTATTGCAGATGCACTAAAAGCATGTGCTTCAACAGTTAGAGCTATATTTAATTCACCATTACCAAGAATTTTTAGAGCTTGGGCATGATTATCGATCTTACGATCGTTTCTCAATACTTCAAAATTAACTACAGAATTAGCTTCATATTTATTTAATTCACTAACATTAACTGTTCCATAATTAATTTGATTAACTACAAAAAAGTATTTTTTCTTAGGCAATCTTCTAAATAATGGCATCTGACCACCTTCAAAACCAGCTCTTACCCCGCCGCCAGATCTTTGTCCTTGACCATTATTACCACGTGATGAGGTTTTACCCATACCAGTAGCAAACCCTCTACCTTTTCTTTTAGCTTTTTTTGTAGCACCTTTTGCAGGCTTTAAATCTTCTAATCTCATTATATTTCCTCTAAGCTATTAAGCTTTTACAACCTTTATTATTTCCTGGACTGACTTGCCTCTAATATTAGCTATATCTTCAACAGTCTTCAATGCTGATAGAGCATTAACTGTAGCCCTAGCATTATTAAGAGGAGAATCTGAACCTAATGATTTACCAACAACGTCTTTTAAACCACCAGCTTCTAATACAGCTCTAATTGAACCACCAGCAATAACACCACTACCTTGAGGTGCTGGCTTTAATAGAACTTTACCAGCTCCTGCTCTTGCATGTATTGGATGAGGTATAGTTGTGCCAACTAAAGGTATTTCAATTTGTGCCTTTTTGGCATCAGTAATAGCTTTTTGGATTGCTCCAACAACTTCACTTGACTTACCAACACCAACACCAACTGAACCTCTGCCATTTCCAACAACAACAATTGCTCTAAAGCTGAGTTTTTTACCACCCTTAACAACCTTAGTTACTCTTCTAATTTGAATAACTTTTTCAATTGATTCTGACTCATTACTATCAGAATCTTTTTTTCTTGGTTTTGCCATTTTTTATGATTAACTCCCTAAAAATCTAATCCGTTTTCACGAGCGGCATCTGCTAAAGCTTTTATTTTTCCATGATAAAGATAACCACCTCTATCATAAACAACTAGGGATATACCCTTTTCTTTAGCTTTTAGTGCAATATCGGCACCTACTTTAACAGCAGCCTCGATATTACCACCACTCTTTAATTCTTTTCTTAATTCTGGACTTAAGCTGGAACTTGCTGTTAAAGTAACGCCAGCACTATCATCTATAATTTGGGCATAAATATGCTTACCACTCTTGAAAATAGAAAGTCTAGGTCTTGCTTGAGTACCTGAAATCTTTTTACGGATTCTCGTGTGTATTCTTGTTCTAACAGTTCTTCTTGTATCTTTAACGCTCATATCTTACTCCTATTTCTTACCTGATTTACCAGCTTTTCTACGAATTTTTTCGAAAGAATACTTAATCCCTTTACCCTTGTAAGGTTCAGGTTTACGTACTGCTCTTATTTTTGCTGCAAGATCGCCTACAAGTTGTTTATCAGAGCCTTTAACATGAACTTTAGTATTGCCTTCAACAGCAATTTCAATTCCTTCAGGTGCGTCTATTTCAACTGGATGTGAATATCCTACCTGAATGATCAATTTTTTACCTTGAAGTTGACATCTATAACCAACACCAACTAATTCTAATGATTTGGTAAAACCATTACTGACACCTTCTACCATATTGTAGATAAGTGTTCTGGTAAGACCATGTAAAGATCTTTCCATTTTATCATCTCCAGCTCTATTGACGGAAACAACATTTTCTTCGACTACTACAGACACTTCAGGTCTGAAGGTTCTGTTTAAAGTTCCTTTTGGTCCTGTTACTGTTACTGTATTACCACTAACTTCAACTTTGGTGCCTGAAGGGATAGTAATCGCTTTTTTTCCTATGCGTGACATTGATTTTTCTCCTAAAACTTCAGCTTATTACCAAACATAACAAAGAACTTCTCCGCCAACACCTTTATATCTCGCTTGTTTATCACTCATGATACCTTGCGATGTAGATATAATTGCAACGCCGAAGCCTCCCAATACTCTTGGAAGATCTTTATGACCAACATAGATACGTAATCCTGGTTTACTTATTCTCTTTAAGCCTGTGATTACCTGCTGATTATTTACATACTTTAATTTTATCTTTAAATTTTTGTGCTTATCTTCAGTTTCGACTTCTTCAAATTCTGAGATATAACCTTCTTCTCTAAGCAATTTAGCTAATTCTTTCTTTGCCTTTGAGTAAGGTAGTTCTACCTTTGAATGTGAAGCCATACATGCGTTTCTGAGGCGAGTAAGCATATCTGCAATTGGGTCTGTTACAGCCACAATATATTCCTCCTAAAAATTTTCTTTTACAATTACCAACTAGATTTCATAACGCCAGGTAATTCACCAGCGTGAGCTAATTCTCTAAAACAGATTCTACAAATACCGAATTTTTGATAAACGGCATGTGGTCTTCCACATCTTCCACATCTTGAATATGCTCTTGTTGAAAACTTTGGTTTTCTTTTACTTTTTACTATTAATGACGTTCTAGCCAAAACAAAACTCCTTTTACTTTTTAAATGGGAAACCAAAACTACTTAGCAATGCTCTGCCTTCATCATCTGTCTTAGCAGTTGTAACTATAGTTATTTCCAATCCACGAATCTTGTCGACTGAATCATATTCAATTTCAGGAAAAATTAATTGTTCCTTTAAACCAAAGGTATAGTTACCTCTACCATCAAATGACTTAGGAGATAATCCTCTAAAATCTCTAATTCTTGGTAAATTTAAAGTTATAAGTTTATCCAAAAATTCGTACATTCTTTTACCACGTATTGTTACTTTAACACCATTTGGCATACCTTGTCTTAAACGAAAGGTTGCTATTGATTTTTTAGCTTTTACAACAACAGGTTTTTGACCAGTGATAGTTGTGATATCTCTGATAACATTATCAAGTATTTTAGGTGTTGAAACATACTCACCAATACCTATATTTACACTTATTTTTTCTAACTTAGGTACTTCCATCTTATTTTTGTACCCTAGCTGTGTCATCAAACCTTGTGAGAGTTCGCTCTCATATCTGGTTTTTAAACGAGCAACAGCATTTTCAGTTTCTACATTAGCTGACATAAAAATCCATCCTTAATTAATCAAATTGCTCGTTAGATTTCTTAGAAATTCTAACTTTAGTACCATTTTCTAAAACTTTCTTGGTTAGTCTTACGCCCTTTTTCAAGCTTTCATCGTAAGGCATAACTTTACTACTTTGAATAGGTGCTTCTCTTTTTATTAAACCACCTCTTGTATTTGTAGCAGAGGCTTTTGTAGCTTTAGTTATCAGATTTATTTTTGCATCATCACCAGCATTAGTTGCTTCAACTAAGACTTTACCTGATTTAGTAAAAACTTCTTTTACTTCGCCAATTTTGCCTTTATCTTTACCGGAGATAATAACAACCTTATCTCCTTTTTTTACGTGGACATTATGTCGCACTGCGTTATTTGTCTTCATATTTTATAATACCTCTGGAGCTAAAGATATAATTTTCATAAAGTTCATATCTCTAAGTTCTCTTGCTACAGGACCAAAAACACGAGTTCCACGTGGGCTATTATCTTTAGGATTTATGATTACAGCAGCATTTTCGTCAAATTTTATATGTGAACCATCAGCACGCTTGGTTCCTGTCTTAGTTCTAACAATAACTGCTTTTACAACATCACTCTTTTTCACTGGCATATTAGGAGCGGCGTCTTTAACAACAGCAACTATAACATCACCAATATTTGCATAACGTCTACCTGTGCTACCAAGAACTTTAATACAAAGTAATTCTTTAGCACCAGTGTTATCAGCAACAACTAATCTGCTTTCTTGTTGAATCATATTTCATCTCCCACTTTTTTGATTACACGAAATAAACGCCATACTTTTTCTCTACTATATGGTCTTGATTCTTCAATCTCAACAACGTCGCCTGTCTTAACTTCATTTTTTTCGTCATGAAATTTATATTTTTTGGTTATTTTGTGAACTTTTTTGTATAAACGATGTGCTACAACTGATTTAACAGCTAAAACACCTGTTTTGTCCATTTTATCGCTTACAACTTTTCCACTTAAAATTCTCTTAGGCACTTTTCACTTCTCCCTTAGCTAATAATCTTTCCTGTTTAACAGTATGGATCTGAGCTATTCTGTTTCTTAACTGACCTAATTTGGCAGTATTCTCTAATTGCTTGAGAGCCAACTGAAACTTAAGATGAAATAATTCTTCTTTAGCTTTCTTTAATTCATCTTGAAGCTCACTATCGTTAAATTCTCTAAGTTCTTCTATATTTTTACTCATTATTTATGTACTCCTCTACTCTTGAGCCACAGGTTTGGCTGATATTTTAGCATCGTACTCTTGCTGTGCGGTTTCTTTGGTTACAAACTTTGTATGAATAGGTAACTTTGCACTTGCCAGTCTCATTGCTTCTTTTGCTTGTTCTTCAGGAATTCCTTGTATTTCAAAAAGAATTCTACCAGGCTTTACAACAGCAACCCAATACTCAGGTGATCCCTTACCACTTCCCATTCTAGTTTCAGCAGGCTTTGCAGTAATTGGCTTATCAGGGAATATCCTAATAAATATCTTACCACCTCTCCTGGTGTATCGTGTCATAGCTCTTCTAGCAGCTTCTATTTGTCTAGAAGTGATCCATGCCGGTTCAGTTGCTTGTAAACCAAAATCGCCAAAATCAACTTTATTACCACGGACTTCAGTCCCAGTCATTCTTCCTCTGTGTTGCTTTCTGAACTTAGTTCTCTTAGGCATTAACATGAGATTTGCCTCCTTTTTCTTCAGTCTTTGAAGTCACCATTGATTTTGCAGGAAAAAGTTCACCTTTACAGATCCAAACTTTTACACCGATTTTACCAAAAACTGTATTTGCTTCTGAAAAACCATAATCAATATCTGATCTTAATGTTTGTAGAGGTATTCTACCATCTTTCAGCCATTCTGTTCTGGCGATTTCTACTCCGCCCAAACGTCCAGCACACATGATCTTGATACCTTTACCGCCAGCTTTCATTGTTCTAGCAATAGATTGCTTCATTGCTCTTCTAAAAGCCACTCTTTTTTCAAGTTGTTGAGCAACGCTTTCGGCCACTAATTGAGCTTCGACATCTATATTTCTAATCTCTTGAACATTCATTTCAACTTTTTTGTTGAGTTTTCTATTCAATTGATCTCTTAATTCTTCGATTCCTTTACCTTGTTTTCCTACAACCATACCTGGCTTTGCAGTGAAAATAGTTACAGAAACCTGGTTTGCTTTTCTTTCAATTTCAATTTTTGAAATACCAGCTTGGTATAATTTCTTCTTGATAGTTTTTCTAATGTATTCATCTTCCATTAAAAATTCCGCATAATTTTTTGTGGTAAACCAACGGCTTTTCCACGGTTTTGTTATGCCTAATCTATATCCGTAAGGATGTGCTTTTTGTCCCATAATAACTCCTTAATATATATTAACCAACAATCAGGGTAACGCTACTTGTACGTTTCTTGATAGGATACGCTCTCCCCTGAGCTCTTGGACGGATTCTCTTCATTGTAACTCCACCGTCAACAAAAACTTTTGTTATCATGAGTGAATCAATATCAAGACCTTTCTCGCTAGCATTAGCTATTGCTGATTGTAATGCTTTTTTTACAACATCGGCAGCAGCATGAGGCATGAAATTAAGTAGTGTTACTGATTGAATAGCGTTTTTTCCTCTTATTGCATCAACAACTCTTCTCATCTTTCTTGGTGTCATTCTTATGTACTTAGCAACTGCTCTGACTTCTTCCATAATATTTCTCTCTTATTCTTTAAATCATTATTAACTTACTAACCTGAGTAACCCAAGTTTTATTTTCTTTGAGCTGTTTTTTCAGAACCAGCATGACCCTTATAAAATCTAGTAGGAGAAAACTCGCCTAATTTATGACCAACCATATTATCTGTAACATAAACAGGCACGTGCTTTCTACCATTATGGGTAGCAATAGTGTGACCTATCATATCAGGAGTAATTGTTGATGCTCTTGACCAAGTCTTAATTACTTTTTTTTCATTTTTTTTGTTCATACGTTCAATCTTTTTTTCAAGACTTACTGCAACAAAAGGTCCTTTTTTAACGGATCTACTCATTTATTATTTTCTCCTCTTGGTAATGTACTTGTCGCTTGCTTTAGGTTTTCTAGTTCTGAAACCCATAGCTGGTTTACCCCAAGGTGTCTGAGGTTGACCACCAACAGGTGCTTTACCTTCACCACCACCATGCGGATGATCGCAAGGATTCATTACAGATCCTCTAACAGTAGGTCTAAAGCCCATATGTCTAGTTCTACCTGCCTTACCGATGTTTACGTTCTTAGCATCAATATTTCCAACTTGACCAAGAGTAGCTCTACATCTCTTATGGATCATTCTCATTTCGCCTGAAGGTAATCTTACTTGAACATAATTTCCTTCTTTAGCTACTAACTGAGCCATACCACCAGCAGATCTAACTAATTGAGCACCTTTACCTGGTAAGAGTTCAATATTATGAATGGTAGAACCTAGAGGCATGTTATCCATAGGTAAACAATTTCCTGGTTTAAATTCAGCGGTAGGTCCTGACATAATTGTCATTCCAACTTCTAATTTTTCAGGTGCAATAATATATCTTTTTTCACCATCAACATAAAACAATAATGCTATGTTAGCGGTTCTATTTGGATCGTACTCAATACTTGCAACTTTTGCAGGTATACCATCTTTATCACGTTTAAAATCTACTAATCTGTATTGTCTACTAGCTCCGCCACCTCTGTGACGAACCATTATTTTACCTGTATTATTTCTACCAGCAAACTTTTGTCTTCTTACAGTTAGAGATTTTTCAGGTTTATCTGTAGTTAATTCAGTTTTTGTAAGCCTTGACATTCCCCTTGTTCCAGGTGTCATAGGTCTTAGTATTTTAATTCCCACTTTGAAACTCCTTATATTCTATATTAGTCAAGTAAATTAATACTTTGACCAGCAGCTACTGTAATGATTGCCTTTTTGCTAGCTTTTTTCTTAACAGATCTGCTTCCAAATTTTTTATGTTCAGCTTTTGCTCTTAAAGTATTTACAGATAATATATCAACACTAAAAAGCTTTGCAACAGCTTTACCTATTTCTACTTTGTTAGCTCTGATATCAACTTCAAATACATATTTATTGAGAGGATTCATATCCATGTTTTTTTCAGTAATTACTAATCGTTTTACTATTTGATACGGATCATTATGCATTTATTGCTCTCCCTTCAAGAACGGCTATAGATTCTTCACTAATAAGAACTTTATTAGAGTTAACCAAGTCATAAACTCCTAAATTTTCAGGATATACAACTTTTACATTAGGTAAATTTCTAGCAGATAAACGTACATTATTATTATCGCCAATAACTATCAAAACTTTCTTAACTTTATCTAAATCTAAATTTTTCAATAATTTAACAAAATCTGATGTCTTGTGTGATGATACCATATCATGGCTCAAAATCAAAATCTTTTCTACTTCACTTGATAAAGCAGATCTCAAAGCTAATTTTCTAACCTTCTTTGGCATTTCTTTTTCAAAACTTCTCGGTTTTGGCCCAAATATTACACCACCACCTTTCCATAATGGTGATCTGATACTACCAGCTCTCGCTCTACCAGTACCTTTTTGTTTCCAAGGTTTTTTACCACCGCCTCGGACTTCGGATCTAGTTAAGGTACATGCTGTACCAGTTCTAGCATTAGCCATTTGTCTTACCACAGCCAAGTGCATTACATGCACATTAGGTGTTTGTCCAAACACAGCTTCGTTAAGCTCAAGATCGTTATAGTTATTTTCTTTAACGTCGTATTTTTTTACAGTAACTGTCATATTATCTCCCTAACTACTTCCCAACTCTTACGGCTGGCTGTATAACTAATAATCCACCCTCAGCTCCTGGAATAGAACCTCTTACTAAGATTAAATTTCTCTCTTTATCAACTTTGATAACGCTTAGGTTTTTTACGGTTACTCTTTTTGCACCGACTCTACCAGCCATTTTCTTACCTTTAAGAACTCTTGAAAGTCCTGTACCAGCACCAATTGAACCAGGAGCTCTATGGTTTTTAGAACCATGTGACATAGGTCCTCTAGCGAAGTTATAACGAGCGACAGTTCCTACAAAACCTTTACCGATTGATTTACCAGTAACATCTACAGCATCACCTTCGTTAAAAACAGTAACATCTAAAATATCACCAATTTTTTTTAATTCAGATTCTTCTAATCTAAATTCTTTTAAGTGGGTAACAGCTTTTAAATTATTTTTTGTTAAATGACCAAGTTCAGGCTTGCTTAGTCTGTGAGGTTTAACCTCGTTATATCCGATTTGAATAGCACTATAACCATCTGAATCATTATTTTTTACCTGAGTAACAGTGCAAGGTCCAGCTTGTATAACAGTTACAGGGTGTAAAACACCTTTTGAATCATAGACTTGTGTCATTCCCACTTTTTTGCCTAATATTCCGATTGACATATATATATTTCCTTTCAATAAATAGGTTTACAGAGGCAGATAGGGAAGCATCTGCATGTAAAATAGACTTTATATATTAACAGTAATTTCAAAAAGTTGAAACTACTGTTAATAAATTACATTTTTAATTCGATATCAACGCCAGCAGCAAGATCGATTCTTGTAAGAGCTTCAATTGTTTTTTGTGAAGGATCTACAATATCAATTAATCTTTTGTGAGTACGGAATTCAAAATGCTCTCTTGATTTTTTATCAGAATGCGGTGATTTTAGTACACAGTAAAGATTTCTTCTTACAGGTAATGCGATTGGTCCTGTAACTTTTGCTCCTGCTCTAGTAGCTGTTTCTACGATCTTCTTTGAAGCTTCGTCTAACGCTCTGTGATCATAAGATTTTAATCTTATTCTTATTTTTTGTTCTGCCATTTTATTTTATCTCCTACGCAAGAATTTCGGTAACAACACCAGCACCAACAGTACGTCCACCTTCACGAATAGCAAATCTCATACCATTCTCAATAGCAACTGGATCGATTAATTCGACTTCCATTGTGATATTGTCACCAGGCATTACCATTTCT
>JACMQJ010000594.1 GCA_014377055.1 Candidatus Sericytochromatia bacterium | reverse complement strand
GAAACACTATCTCTAGTAATTCAAGGTTACATCTAATAACCATCTGTTACTCTCTCAAGCTTTGGCTGGATATTCATCTAAGAATATTCTTCACCGAGACTCAGACCGTCTCCTGATTTCCCTTATCACTCACCTAAGTGGCTTCCAGATTTTTGGCTTTCCTTCCCATTTCTGTCATCAGAATGCCGAGATTGCTATCAGTACAACCTCAAGGTATTTCACTCACTTTCGCTTGTGATTTTTAGAATATAAACCTTAGTCCATCTTCCAGAGTTCCCTTAACTCTCTTCGATGCTTTCACTTAAGAAAACTCTTAGCTTGCTTCACTCTGCATTTCAGCTTCGTTACATCTCACTCAGGCTTCGATATTTACCTGCTGGTTATAGTCTGGTTTGTCAGACTTTTAGCATCTTCACCTACCCATCTAGGTATAGTTACTGCTCGGCTGTTCAGTTCAGCCTTCGCCCTCATCACTTAAGTGACTTCAAGCTTAAGCACTTCCCGAATACATCAGGTATTAGGTTCTGTATCTCACCTTTCGGTTTAATAATCTCCCACTAGCTACACGTGCCTTGTATGTCTCAGATCTTTTCCGACTCTCATCTTCTTGTCCTCAACGTTCACCTTACAAGCTCTTTACTTAACTAGTAGCTAGACTGTTTAAGCTTTTTGCTTTTCGGTAATCGTTTTGTTCCTGACTACATTTAATATAATACTAAAGTTAGGTTAAACCGTCAACCCTTATTTTTAAATTTATTTTAAACTAACCTTAACTATGCTCTTGCAATTAAGTCTTAGTATGCTTTACAGTAAAATGTAAAGTTAAGTTAAGTAAGTTATTACATATTTCTTAAGTATTATTCTTTGTATGACTATTTTATGGATAAATATGACTACTTTTTACAGGTATCAATAATCTAACCTTTCTATGATCAATACAGTGAAGATATTTAAGCATATATAGTACCGTAATTCAATAGTTCCAGATACTCATTTTGATTTATTTCAACTTCAAGGTCAAGATCAAACTTGAATATAAATAATTTAAGTAGCTTTTCATTGTGTCTCCTACGTTTGTAGTTAGTAATAGAAAATGCAGTTCTTTCAGTTCGATTCATTTTATCATCAACTTTAGCCAAATTTAAAGCAGTCATGCAAGTATTAAAATTAAATGCTAAAGCCTGTTGGTCTGTAGACATACAATCTTCTAAGTCACAAACATAATCAAACTCAGGCTTAGATAAATCTACACATAAATCTATAACCTACAGTTATTTCAGAAATAATATTGTATTTAATTTTTAAGAGAATAGCAGTAAATAACTAAGCGGTAGGAAAGTCAGCCCAAAATGTTTTTTCTGGAATAGACAAACCTAACGTATGTTCTGGTGTTTTCGTATTCAAAATACCTGGTCTAATAGCATCAGGAATAATCTGTATATCATAGATTTCTTCTACAGAATTAAGATACAAAAATTCCGCAACAACTTTAGCAGTTGGGAGATGAACAATACTTACACCTGCATTTTGAGATTCTCTACCAACTGCAGTATCTTTTAATTTTTCAAAAGTAGTTGAGGTTTCTCTTAACTTTGATTTACCTATAAATAAATAATCTCCATATTTACACATACCTCTAACAAAGCCTCTGACTTTCAAAACAACTTCATAAGAACCATTATTTGTGTCAATACAAACCAGCTCACCAGTTGCAGACAAAAGCATATAAAGCTTATTATCATAAATTCTTGGTGAGTGTGGCATAGCAAGCTCTTTAGATATTATTTCATTAGATGGAATATCAATAACTATACCACCTGTAGTTATTTTTTCTTTCCAAGCTTTTGGGCTATTGGTAGCACCCAAAGCACTTACATACAAAGGTTCTCCATCTTTCATCGCCATACCATTAAGATGACAATAATCATCATGTTCAAGCTCTGTAATAAATTTTGGTTTCCATTTTGGTGTAAAGCTATAGTTTTCATCAATCAGGACTACACATGAAAAAGATGTATTAACACCCCATAATCCTTTATTTCCCCAATGTAAATCATGAATATCAACAAATCCTGTGTAATATGTAGCTCTAGGCATATAAAAAGCATCATAAGTATTAGGTTTTGGTGGATATGTCTTTGCTAATGACGGAGAGTTAGCCAAAATAACAACTTCTTGTTTGGTAGCAATACCAAGTTTATTACCTGAAACAGCTATACCCATTGGCTTTTCAAAATCTCTAGGTAGTTGCATTAGTTTGTCATTACTTAGAGGACTGATAAATATTAATTTACCTGCCTGATATGTGCTAATTGCAATACTACATTTTAAATTGTATAAAATTTCTGGCAAGTTAGGTGAATGCGTACAGCTAAATGGTGGATAGTTGCTATCATCTTGATTAATATTATTGTTCATAAAATCCATTTTCTAATTTATTGATATTTTGAAATTATATTATTAATGTTATGTATGGTGCAAGTATTAATTTAATATTACTTTAGCATTAAGCTTGAGATTCTTCATTCACCACGTTTCTTATTCAGACTTGTACTGAGATTAACGAGGTAATGACACTAACTGTAACTCTGAGGTACGAAGAGTCTTTTTACTTACATCACTTAATTTTTTACACAAGGAAAGCTTTTGTTAATCTATCAAAAATAGTATCAACATAATCAAGATGTTCAGGTTTCATTAAACAACTTCTCAAAATTGTCATCGTATCGGTATCCCAATGAATATTCTCGTCATAGATACCAATATCTTTATTGATCTTCAACTTAGCTAAATATAGCGGTTCAGTTGGATGATTTTCTAAATATTTAAATATATATTCTGTTTTGGCAGATATTTCTGAAGATTTCATATTTTTTGTTTTTGGAAAATAACAAACTATGTCGAGTTGAGGTTCTAAAAGTAAAATATAATCATTTGACAATTTTATTTTTTGGCTTAAGATATTAGCAGCTTGTAATGTTTTATTTAAAATAGCTCCAAAGCCTTCATTTTCTCTTAGTGGGAATAAATTAAGTGTTGTCCACAAAGCACTAGCAGCAGCTCCAGCTCTTGAACATTCAAGACTTATTTCACCAAGATGTAATTCTTTGGAAGTAAAATAAGTATAAGGTGAGTCATGAGAATAAAATTTACCAACTAAAGGGTCAGAAAAAATAATACAGCCACAACCATAAGGTTGTAGACCATGCTTATGAGGATCTATAACAACACTATCAGCTTTAGATATTGCTTTAAAAACCTCCAGTCCTTTTAGATTTGACAAAACACTATAAAATCCTCCATAGGCTGTATCAACATGAACTCTAAAATTATATTTTTTTGCTAAGATCAAAATTTGCTTAAGATCATCCAAAGCACCTGTCGATGTTGTTCCTAATGTCGTGACAACAGTTCCTATATCATTGTTTTTTAGATTATTTTCTAAATCAAATAAATCCATTTTGCCCAATTTATCTGTCTTGATACCTATTCCTTTGATAGCTAAAACTTCACACATACGACTATGTGTATAATGTGACTGATTACTATAAGCAATACTCTTATTAGGATTAATCTGTCTGGCAATCCACAATGCTTCCAAATTGGCAATTGTACCACTACTGGTTAGATGACCTAGATAATCGTCAAAACCAAACATATTAGCTAATTTTTTTACAGACTCTTTTTCTAAATCAGCTGTAGCCGCACCCCCATCAAGAGCATGATTATTAGGGTTAATATTTAGCATGGTTGTAAAATATGCTGCAACAGCAAGTGGGTGTGGTGGTTTAAGCATTTGTCCAGCATAACATGGATGATGAAAAGGATAATTATTTTTTAATTTTTCAGATAATTGGTTAAAATTATTTGTTATTTGTTGATCATCAACTATAAGGCTTTGATCAATAGAATAATCTTCCCAAGTATTTTTCCAATTATCAAGAAGCTTGGCAACATAATTAAAATCAATCATTATTACTTTTTGCTGCCTTCATATTTGATAATATTATTTTGATAATAAGCAACCTTTTTCTTTTGCCAAAAAGAGTTTAGTCCAATATCAACTTCGCTATCTTGTACCCATTTACCTTTTTCTTTATATTCGACAATCCATTTATATTCTACTTTACCGTAAGAAATAACTTGTAACCGACAATCATCAGAAAGACCATAAGCAAGACAATCCAGAGCATCTTCTTCTTTATCAAAGTCTTGATGCCAACCTTTAAAATAGACACTAAATTTATTAAAATTTGCTATAAGAGTTATAGGAAAACTCTCAATATTAGTTGGTCGTATAGTGATACTATTATCTTTTTGGTCAACAATTTTTATATCACTATATTTGGATATTTTTTCTTTTATTTTATTTATAACTAAATTCATAATTTGATTTTACACCTATCTATTTAGAAAGATTTAATATTATTTAACATTAGCTCTTTAGAATATAATAACTCAGTGTTAGCAAGTGTCAAGTCGTATCAAGTAGAACAAATATTAGCATGAAATATCTAATTTAAGATATATATCTAAATATGGATTTTAATTATCGTAAGGAGATTTTATGGGTATTGAAACAACAGGTGCAGCAAGAGTATTGACACTTAAGGAGTTACAGCTAAATCCAACTCCAAAAGCAGATTTACCAGTTACTACTCCAAGCGATAAACCAGTTAGTAAATTGACTCCACAAGACTCAACAGCTATTTTACATAAAAGTACCCCAGCTCATGCAAAAGCTAATGTACCATTTGTTGGTGAACATTCTGCAGTTACTAAAACAGGTAGTATAGACTCACCTGCTGTTTTTAGAAATAGTAACGTAGCAAGTGCTGCTGCGATAGATAAGATTCTCACAGGATACCATTCACCTCTTGCAGGTAAGGGACAAGCTATTATGGATGCTTGCAAAAAACATAATATTAATCCAATGCTTATGCTTGCTGTGATGCAACAAGAGTCAGGCTTTGGTAGTTCAAGATTAAAAGAAGAAAATCAAGCAAATCCTTTTAGTGTGCATTTTAATGAACATGGCAAAGGTATACAAAAATTAAGACATAAAGATGGTAGCTTACCTTCTTTTGAACAATCTTTGGAAGGTGGAATTAATACTTTACTAAGACATGCAGGAAGTGGACCAAACCCTCTGACAACGGCAGGTAAAAAATATTCTGAAACTGGTAGTTGGAGTGCCGAAGTTACAAGTAAATATAATCATTTGATGGGAAAATTATAATATTACAAGACAAGGGGCTCAAACCCCTTATTCAAGATTAATTTGCTTTTTTAGGACTAAAGAAGCTATACAAGCTCCATGCTACAACTGATAAAGATACTGTAATCAAAACACCTTTAAAAGTATTTGACTTTAGTATTTCTGATTTACCAATAGGCTCTAATACATCATTTATTTTATTACCAATTTTGCCTATAGCTTCTTCAATAGGCTCTTCAACACTACTATAAATATTGTTGATTACTTCACTTGCTACCTTAACAGTATTATCAGCTGATTTAAAAGCTTCTGTCGCTGATTTAACAGTTTCATTGGCTGCATCTAAAGTATTATGAATACCCTTACTTGCTTCATCAACTATCTTATCAAACCCTTGATCATTATTGGTAACAGCACTAATCATATCATTAACGGCTTTTACTGTATCAGATGCAGATTTGACAGTTTCGTTGATAGCTTTAACTGTATCGGTTGCACCATCAATAGTATCACTTATTCCTTTACTTGCTTCTTCCATAAAACCGTGTTCTTCATTTTTGACATTAGCTTCTTGTTGATTATTCATTTGTTTATCGGAGTCCTTTTTTAATTCAGTAGTAGCTGAATAATTTTTTGTATCTGCCATTATTTTGCCCTCTTAAAATCTATATATATATCTTATCATAACTTAATGTGATTTAATAGGCTAAATTAAATAAAAAATAATTAAATAAATCAGTGTATCTTATCACAGCTAAAATTAAACATTTAGTTAAGTTTATGATAATATTGATTTATATATCAAGTAACATAGTTAGTTTTTACATGGAGAGATGGCAGAATTAAGAACAATAGAAAAATCCTTTGATGCTGGTATTTTATCTGTTACAGGAAGTATATTATCACTACCTGACGAATATGTCATAATACCTCATCTTCTTTATACATCAAGAAAATTTGATGACTATGTTATTACAATTATTGGCCCTAATGGTATTTTTCTACTATCTTATCAAATGTTTTTTAGTAATGGTAATTCTGAGCCTATTGAAGATTACATAATTTATCTTAGAGAATATTCAGTAAGATTAAGAGATTATTTTTCTATTAGAAATATTTCGTTAGAATATGCACCACATCTAATAATAGTTTCTGATAAAACATTTAACTATGAAAACGAAAACCATGACGAGCCAAGCATTGCTCCACTATATAGTCTAAAAAAAATTATTACCTCGACAAAAATTGAAATACCAATTTCAAAATTAAAAATTCAGGAATTAACTTCTTCTATTCGTGCTAATGGTATTTTTAAAAGAGTTAATCAGTATCAGTTGTTAGCTGAAATTGAATATTCAGATGTAAATGTAACATATATTGCTTATGATACTATTCTTGAGCGTTCAGTTATGATTAAGGAAATAAAAAACTTTACCAATCCTAATGATATTCAAGATCTTGAAAAAAATGAGATTCTTAGAGAAGCAAAACTAACAATGCAGCTTGACCATAATAATATTATGAATATAGAACAAATAATACCTCGTGATGACTCTCTATACATCATTGTTGAATGGTTTGATCGTTCACAAAGCCTCAGACAAATGATTAATCATTCAAAGGCAGGAATTGAACCAGAAATAGCAAAAAAAATTATTTTACAACTTTGCAATGCTCTTGAACATGCACATAGCAGAGGCGTTATCCATCGTAATGTTAGACCAGAAAATATTATGATTACCAAAGATTATGATATTAAATTAACAAATTTTGATCTTGCCAAAAAACTTGATATGTCTACACGTTCTACTTTTGACCTAAAACAAATGATCAAAGATAATCCTTATGCAGCTCCAGAATTTAGGCTTGGTAGTGAAGGTCATCATAAAGTTGATCAAAGAGTTGATGTATATGCTGTTGGTGTTATTCTATATGAATTACTTACCAATAGAATACCTGTTCATCTTGATGAGAGATATTGGGAACCCCCAAGTACATACAATAAATTTGTGAGTTCAGATCTTGATAAAATAAGTTTACGTGCAATTAAGTTTGATCCTCATCAAAGATTTGCAACTGTTTCGGCTTTAAAACAGAGATTATTATTATTGGGTAAACCCAAAGATGATTTAAACTCAGAAAATAGATACATAGAAAGGCAAATCTTTAAAAGAACAAGAAATAGCATTATCTATCAAGCTTATGATCAAAAATTATCAAGAAAAGTGGCCTTAAAAAAAGTATTGCTTGATACTTTTTTGACAACAGATCAACGTAAGCAAAAACTTGAAAAATTACTTGCAGAAGCTTGTATAGTTAGTAAATTAATTCATCAAAATATAGTATCTGTTTACGATTATTTTGTAGAAGATGGTGATGGATATGTTGTTATGGAATGGCTTGAGGGTAAAACCTTAAGAGATCTAAAAAATGAAGTTAACGTTTTTTCAACTAATACAGTTATTGATATAGGTATACAAATTGGTGAAGCTCTAAATTATGCACATCAACAAAATATTCTTCATAAAGATATAAAACCAGAGAATATTATTATTAATAAAGGAAAAATAACTATACTTGATTTTGGTATAGCGACATTTTTAGAGCAAAACGATAGTTATAAATCTTTTGGTACAGCCATTTATATGGCACCTGAACAATTAAATGCTGATTCAATAATAGATCAAAGAGTGGATATTTTTTCACTAGGAGTTTTATTGTATGAGCTTCTGACTAGCAGATTTCCTTATGATCCAAGTATTATTATGAGTAATTATTCGGTAGATAATATTATTGACCTCGTCACACCTAGTCAAATAAATTTTAATTCACCAATAAGCTTGGATATTTGTATCAATAAAGCTTTAAAAGTTGACCCTGATGAGAGATATCAAAGAATAAGCGATTTTATTAATGAGTTAAAAAATATTATTAATGGTACTAATTATCAACCAAAGAGTAAAAAAAGTAATTTTATCAATTTAATAACCATTCCAACTATAGCTATTATCTTGATAATAATTGTTTTAGGAATATATGTCAGCATAAAATTATTACAAAATGATAAAAAAGAAGTTTTAGAAGTTCCAGATGTTATTGTTAGTGTTCCTTCAAATAATTTTGTTAGTGCAATACCTAGCACTAATCTTAACAAGACTATTATAGAATCTGTAAAACCTAAAGAAATAAAATCATCAATACCAATGACCATAAAAACACCTGAAATAAAAGTTACATCAAAGCCTTTAGTTGGTTGGCAAGCAGGAGTAGATGAGTCTAAAAAAGTTAATATTCAAGCAAATATTACAATTGAGGAAGATAATAAAAAGACAAATATTTTTCTTACTATTACTAATAATTCAGATGATGAGCTTGAGTTTTTAAATAGAACTGACAATCCAAATTTATTAATTATAAAAGATGATTTAGGTAATAACTATACTAGATTTGTTGATATAAAAACCGTATCAAGTGAGTTGATTCGTATATATCCTAACTCAGTTGTAAAAGGGTCTTTTGTAATGAATATTACACCAAATAATAATGCAAAAACATTGTATATTTCTTTATCTGAATATGAAGGAAAAAATAGAAGTTTTAACTTGTTACTAGAGAGATAATTTAAAAAATTATCTCTCTAGTAATATAGACAAAAATTACTTTTACATACATATCAAACAGAACATTCAGACATTCTTACTTTTAATCTATCGTATTCAGCTTGTGCAATTATAGTTTTACCAAGATTATCTTCTTTACCAACAATTCCATGATAATCTGATCCACCTGTAACAACTAAATTGTATCTGCGACATAGGTTTGTATAATGATTTCGTTTTACTAAATCATGGGACGGATGATGAACTTCTATACCTTGCAAACCAGCGGTAACAAGATTTTTTATTAAGTCCTCTCTATTTATAAATCTCTCTGCTGGGTGTGCCAATACAGGTAATCCACCCATAAGTCTTACTTTTATAATTAAATCCTCTGCCGAAATAATTGATGCAGGCTCGTAAGATTTTGCTCCATCGTACAAATATTTATCAAAAGCGTTGGCTACAGAGCTGGCATATCCTTTTTCTACAATCTCAGCAGCTATTTGAGGGCGAGCAATTATATGACTAGATTTTTTTAAGATGTTTTCTGGCTCAATAATTACACCCTCTAATTTTAAATTGTCACATATTTTATATAATCTCTCAATTCTTTTTTGTTTATAAGTTGCTTCATGATCTGATAACTCAAGATAATTATCTTCTTTTTCAAAATAACATAAAATATGAATATCTTTATTTTCTAGGCTAGCAGTCAATTCTGTTCCTTTAATCAGTTCAAGCTCATATTTATTACAAGCTTGTTTTACTTCTTGAAAGTTACTAATTGTGTCGTGATCTGTTACAGAAATAACATCTATATTTCTATCATTAGCTAGAGATATTAATTGATCAGGTGTCAAAACACCATCAGAAAAAATTGTATGTGTATGAAAATCAAAAAGCATATTAATTAAAAACTCTCATTTTAAAATATCATTTATTCTACTTTTTAATCTAATTGATAATGATGATAATGTCAATGTATACTTGTTCAAAATCGGTTTGCAAAATTAAAACTTTGCTCGGGTTGGGCTAAGTCTCAATCCTCTTTGCAAAAAACGGCAAACCAATTTTACTTGAGTATATCTATGAAATTGATGTATAAAAGATTATTTTTAGACAACTATCATTAAAAATGATATTATTTAAAAGTAGAGTAGAAAATTAGTAAATATAGAGTTATAAAATGAAAAAATTAATTATACTGATTCCTTTAATAATTTCAACCTTTTTTGTTCAACCTTCATTCAGCGAAGATATACCAACAGATCAAAATGTTTTGCTTAATCAACTACAAAATCAATTACAAAAAGCTTCACCAAAAGAATTGGAAGCTGCAACTTCCGATCCTGATTTAGAGATTTTAATGAAAGTTATGGGAATGGTTCAAAATAAAGGCTATAAAGAGGCTGTACCAATTTTAGAGGACTTAATAAAAAATCCAAAAGGTAAAGGTTTGACACCTCAATCCAAAACCATGATTAAAAACTTAATTGATGTAATGAAGGTTATGGGTAATGAATATCAAGATGG
>JACMQJ010000593.1 GCA_014377055.1 Candidatus Sericytochromatia bacterium | reverse complement strand
TAGTAACTAAAAATCTTATATCTACTTAATAAGTATTGGCTTTAAATATTTCCAAACAACATTATCAACTATCTTATAGTATCCTTTTTCATTTGGATGTATTCCATCTTCTATAACTAATTCCTTTTTTAGAGCAACACCTTCAAGAAAAAATGGAATTAAATTAAGATGATATTTTTTTGCTAAATCAGGATATATGCTATCAAACTCTTTATAATATTTTTCACCAAGATTTCTTGGGGCATTCATACCACAAAGTAATATATTAATTTTATGATTTTTTATTTCTTCAATTATTTTTGATAAATTAGCTTTGGCTTCTGGTACAGACATACCTCTCAAAGCATCATTAGCACCAAGCTCAAGTATAACAAGATCGGGTTTGGTATTTATTACCCATTTGACACGTCTAATTCCACCAGCAGTTGTATCTCCACTAAGACCAGCATTAATAACTTTATAATTATATCCTTCAGCTTTTAATTTTTTGGATAATATACTTGGATAAGAGCTATGAACAGGCAACCCATAACCTGCTGTTAAGCTATCTCCAAAAGCAGTTATGACTTTTTGACCTGATGGTTTATCTGATAATAATTCGGTTGGTAAATGTTGGTCAAAATAGAGCATAGAAAAAGCCATAAAAATAATAATACTAATAAATATATTCTTCATAATTTAACTTCTAAAAAGTACAGATGGTGTTTTAACAAACATTCTCCTAATCAAATAAATCGAAAAAGCAATCGCAAAAACTAAGACTATCAATACTATAGCAAAAATTTGATTATTGAAATAATAATTTTGAAATTTAAAAAAATACTTATTAATAGTAAAAGTTGCCGCCAAAGCAAAAGTTAAGGCGAATGATGATGAAAAACCTATAAAAAATAAAGTTTCAAGCAAATACATTTTAAAAACTTTGTTTTGAGTTGCTCCAAATACTTTAAATACTAATAAATCTCTGAATCTTTCTCTAGCAGAGTTAATTAACATAGCAAAAATTAACAATATTCCTAAAATTAATGATGGTATCGAAACAGTCAACACAGCTGTAATAATGGTATTTGTTATTTCTGTAATAGTTTTAATAATTTCATTAGTTGGTAGCACAAATAAATTAGGAAATTTTCTAATTAGGTCTGTCTGTATTTTGGAAATTTGCTTATCTGGTACTGAGGTATAACCAAAAAATGATTGTGGTGCATCCTTGATAACATCAGGTGAAAAAACAAAAAAGAAAAATGGTAAACCTTGAGATGGATCAACTGTTCTGATACTTGTTACTTTTGCTTTAACTGAAACTCCTAGTATCAAAAATTCTACCTCTGAACCAAGTTTTATATCAGCTCTATCAGCAAACCTTTTTTCGATAGAAACAGAATTTTTATCTTTTGTTCCATGCCATACTCCACTGACAAGCTTTTCACCTTCTATTAACTCAGTTCTATAAGTCAAATTAAATTCTCTTTTTAATTCTTCATTAGTATTGTTATCTTTGGTTATAGCTTGATTATTTTCTGTATCATCTTCATTCTGACCTTGTATATCTCGATCATCAATATAGGCAAGCCTTGCACGAATATTAGGAAATAGATTTATTTTATTTTTAAAAAATATTTTGACTGGTTTAACTTGATCTTCTTGAACATCTATTACATATAGGTTTGGAAGTTTTGCTCTTAATGGACCTTGCAAATTTTCACTGATATTATACTGAATTAGAGCAATACAAAATATACTTGCGAGAGCTAATGTTAATGAGGCAAGAGCTGTTTCACCAACAATTCCCTGATTACGAACAAAATTAATAATACTTCTGATAGAAAATGAAAAGGAGAATTTTTTCTTATAAATCAAAGCAATTAAGCCTTTAATTAGTAAAATAAAAAATAAGAAAATAACTGATATTGCACCCACACTTATTAAGGCAACATATATTTTTTCAGTTAAATAATATATTCCCAAAAATAAGCCTAAAATAATTAATAACGAAGTTATTATTTCTCTAACAACAGATTTAAAAGTTGATTTTGTTTGAATATTATTAGCAAGAACCATTTTAGGTTCAATTTGTAATATTTTTAAAAATGCTGATATTGAAGAAACAAAACATAGGGCAATAGTAAAGATTGTTACCATTAATATGTTTTCTACCAAATAAGGTCTTGGCAAACTTACCCTTACAATTTTTTCTAAATATGGCATTAATAGGTAAATAATTGAGTTACCTATCATATTCCCAATAAGACCACCTGCAGTACTTATTATTAGTAATAAAATTGTAAAAATACTAATTATGTCTTTTTGCTTCATACCCAAAACACGAAAAACACTAATTGTTTTTGTAAAGTAACTAAGTAAATAAATTAAATTTGAGCGGATATTCACCATGATCAAAAATAAGGTTAAAACTGTTACAGCTAAAAAGAATTTTTCCCAAGCATCGACAATATTAATTAACTGTGTAGGTCCCTTTTTTGAGGTTGTAACTTGAGCACCATCATTTTTAAAAACTTTCTCTATTTTATTTATTTCTTCATCTTTATAAATTTCGGTTGGTATTTTTACAGAAACATAATAAGTTATTCGACTTGCTTCTTTATTTATTTTTGTATTTTCCCAGCCTTTTGATGTCATAATTACTTTTGGACCAAAAGAAAACCCAGAACCAAATCTATCAGGCTCTCTTTCAATAATATCAGCAGCTTTAAATTTAACTTTATTAACTAATACTGTTTCACCAACTTTAATATTTAACTTATCAAAGAGTGATTCCTCTGCATATATTTCATCATCTTTTGGTAATGAGTTTTTATGTAATCGAGTTTCAACTTTTCCATAAAGTGGATGATTTTGTCCAACAGCTTTGACAGATGATAAAACAGATTGCTTATTTGACTTATCGGAAAAATTAACGAGAGTTTGTATTCTAGTTGTATATGTAGCACCTTTTTTGATTAGATTTTGTAAAACATCAGATTTATTTATTTCAATCGGAAATGACTGTTGTATAACAATATCTCCACCGATCAACTCTTTGCTTTGTGTATTGATATATGTTTTGACAGAGTTAACCAAACCCAAAATAACAGTAAGTACCAATGCCCCAATAAATAAGCTGGCAAAAGATAAAAATAGTTTTTCCTTATCTCGTTTAAATATTTTTTGTGAGGTTTTAAAGATTATTTTGTTCATTTACTTCTGTTAACTTTCCATCATTAAGAGCAAAGATTCGATCCATTTTGTTGGCTAAATTTATATCATGAGTAATGATAATTAATGTCTTATTCTCTTGTTTTATTTGTTCCAAAAGAATCTCTAAAACCTTATTTCCTGTTTGTCTATCCAGATTACCTGTAGGCTCGTCAGCAAAAATAACTTTAGGTTGATTAATTAAAGCTCTACCAATAGCTACTCTTTGCTGTTCACCACCTGATAAAGCTCTTGGTAAATGATCTAATCTCGCTCCTAGACCCAATCTATTTAATAATTCGGTAGCCTTTTTTTCATCTGATTTATCAGCAATATCAAGTGGCAACATGACATTTTCTAAAGCTGTAAATGAAGGGATTAATTCAAAGGCTTGAAAAATTATGCCAATATCTTTATTGCGTATTTTGCATAATTGTTGTTCTGACATAAGAACAATATCATTATTATCTAATAATACTTTACCACGATCAGGCTTATCCATACCTGACATGATTGATAATAATGTTGATTTACCTGATCCTGATGGTCCAATAATAGCAACTTTTTCACCTTCTTTAATATTTACAGAAAGGTTATTCAAAATATCAATCTTGTTATTATTTAGGGTAAATGATTTAGAAACATTCTCTACTTTGATCATACTTTTTTATTTTTTATCTTTATAAAATTCTTTAGATTTTGTCTAAATTATATAGCAATAATTTAGTTACGTTGATAGAAGTTAATTTATTTTTAGTTTGGATTGTTTTTGAATAAAAAATTCGGGGAGGTTAGTTTTCAAGCTAGCCTCATACCGACTCGTTCCCTATTTATATAGACGCAGAATGAATAAAAAAGTTTCAGTTAATAAAACAAAAAAATTCTATGTTTTTTTATTTCACTGATATAACTATGTTTCAGGAGGTAAAAATATTTTAAAATAATCTTAAAACACTTTTTTGTTAATATTGCTTAATATTTTGACTAGCTATGTTTTTTAATTTATTCATTTCTTCTTGAGTATTTCTAACAATTTTTTCTGTAGTTTCAACACCATGAACGATACTATTAAAATCGATCTTTAAGCTTTCGCCAGGTGTAAAAGTAATAACATGATCTCCTACTAAATAAAAAGTATCTTCAATAACATCTATTTGTGCTTTTAGCGTTTCAGAAAGGCTTTTTATCTGTTTCATTTTATCCAATCTTTTTTGTAAAACTACCAAATTATTTTGTAATAAAGTTTTCTTTTTCATTCTTTCAAAGGTTATATCAAGGTCATTATCTCCAAGACTATCAAAACAACGCTTTATTCTTTGCTTCATGTCCTTAATATCTGTTTCTTGCTTGGTTGTATTATTTTGGATTAGATAATTATTATATCCAGATAATGTTTCAGAAAATGAAATATAATTTTCAAGTAAATAATCTAGTTGATGAAGATCTTTGTCCATCATTATCAAAATGTCAGGATTTTTTGCGGCTGTTTTTATTAGGTCATTGTATTTATTTTCTAGGTTTAGGCATTTTTGACGTACAGATTCATCTAAGTTAGAAAAGTCTTTTCTACGTTCTTTAAATGCAGTTCCAGAAAGGGCTTCTTGATAACCATTTCTATTATTTACATATTTTTGATAGGTTTTATTTGCAGGTAACTTGATCAAATAGATAACTTCTAATGCTAATAAAATAAACGGAATAAATTTAAAACCTAATAGGACACTACTAAAAGATATGACTAATAGTAAAATTATATTTAAGGTTTCGCTTAGTGCTTCTTTGTAATAATTAGGTTTTTTCATAAGTCATTCTAATAATT
>JACMQJ010000111.1 GCA_014377055.1 Candidatus Sericytochromatia bacterium | reverse complement strand
AGCCAAAATCTCAGCATAGCAATATCTACAGCACCCTTTTCTATATCAACACCATAGATAGAGTTTTCAATAATTTTCCTTTTTGTTTCGGCTTTATCAAGTGTCCAATCAAGGTTTAATTTTGCATCAAATATTTCATGTAACATTCCCATAGGAAAAGCACCTGAACCAATTGAAGGATCAAGTATTTTTACATCATCTAATAATTGTTCTATTTTCTTCGCATGTTTTTTTATCAGTTTTTTATCATCTTCTTTTTGACCATATTTGATAAAGTTAGAAATAATGTCTTTGGGAATATTTTCTTTGTATTCTTCTTTTGTTAATGCCATTTGCTGAGGTTCAGAAATTCCAAAAAGTCCTTCCTGCTTTGGTTTTTCTTTAGATATTTCAACATGTTGAATATTTAATCTGGTATCAAGATAATTAATCAAAGCTTCCTGACACATATATTTAACTATTTCCTTTGGAGTATAAAAAGTTCCTTTATCTTTATTATCTTCCAAAAGATTTTCAAATATATGACCAAGCATCTCAGGGTCAATTGCAACTTCCTGTTCTTCAACAGAATCTTCTATTATTGTGAAATTGTACTGATCAAAATATTCAAAAAGATTTTTAAATAGTTCATTAGGATAAAACAAAGTAGATCTTTTTTCCATATCTTCTTCTTCAAACAAACCACCATTAAGAAATGGTACTTTTGAGTCTGTAAGTGAAAAGATGTTACTTTCTCTCTTCCTGTTCAAAGTATCATAGAATAATGGTTCTAAGAAATCAAGATAAAAAATATTTGTATTGTTTTTATAGGAATTATTAAAATGCTCTAATAAAAACCTTGTTGAGCCACCAACCCAATCATTACTATCTTTTGATACCCCAATCCACCCTTTTTTTTGTAAAAAATAGATAAAGACTATTCTTCCAAGCAACTTTTTATTAAAATCTCTGATTGCTTTTTCTCTCTGATCTTCTTGATAGTGACTAAAAGGTAAAAGATTTTTAAAATTATCGTAAGCGAATTTATTAAATCTATCAAAATGATCTTTGTATTTAGCAAAAAATTCTTTAGAAACCTTTTCAACAGAAAAAGCATCTTCTATATCAGATAGCTTTTTATCTTTTATCTCAGAAAGTCTAAAAAACCTATCAGCAGGTGTATTACAAGATTCAGTTTCTCCAAGTACATAAGTAAACCTTTTTGTATCAGTTTCTAATTCTTCAAAATCTCCTGTTTATGTTATTTTGGTTTGTTTAGCTACAAAAGTAAATCTATATTGTGGTTTATCTGGTGAATAGTAAATTACCAAAGCACCATCTTTAACACCTTAAAGTAAAGATTTACTTATAAGATTTCTTAATTCAACTCTGTTTCTGTTAACATCTTTATTTGATTTCAATTCAACTTCAAAAAGGGCTAATTTTCTATTATCTGAAAGATCAATTTGACCTATTTGTTTTATTGATTTAGCTATTTTTGATTCAGTTTCATTAAGGGTTTTATTTAGAGCAGACGAAAAAAACTCTTTATTTGGGAATATTTCAGAAAATAATTCTCTCCATAATTCAGGATTATATTTTTTATTAAGCTTTTCTCTTATTTCTTGTTTTGTTAAAGTCATTTTTGTATAAATTTATCTTATATTCAATGTTTTATTTAAATATTTATCTACTATTAGTTTGTAATCATTCTCAAGCAAACCTATTTTATTTAATAAACGTTCTTTTGAAATTGTCATAATTTGCTCACATTTTATATAAGAAATTTCTTTCAAACCATTTTCTAATGAAGGTTTTATTTGTACATGAAAAGAAACAGATTTGCTTTTTGTGCTTACAGCAAGGACTATAGTATTGGGATATTTATCATTTTGATTTGCTAAATCATTTTGAATAATTAATGCAGGTCTAATACCTGATTGTTCTGAGCCTCTGCTTGGATTCCAATCAACATACCATAATTCAAAATACTTAGGACTTTTCATTATAAATAACTTCTTTTTGAGCTAATAAAGAATATTCAACATCAGAATCTTCTTGATCTTGACCTACAATAGAAAACTCATCAAAAAGTAATTTATCTTCTTCTTTTCTAATTTTTTCACGTATTATTTTTTCAAAAAAACTATTAACAGAACTATTTTCTCTCTGTGCAAAACTTTTAACTTCATCATACAAACTTTGTTCAATTCTTAGTGTCAAAGCTTTTAAAGACATATTTATAACCTCTTAAATAATGAATCATTTTTTTATATCATAATTATACATCATATAAATGATTCAGAAATAATAATCTTGGGTTTTATATTTTTAATCTTATTGGTCTTAGGAATATCAGCAATATTTTCTTCTTTTTGTTCTAAAGGATATTGTTTAATTATTTTCAATAAAGTTTCAAGTAAAAGAGTTCCATTCAATTTAGCTTTTTTCTGATTATTTTTTAACTCATTAATATCTCTTGGCAATTTTTGAAATTTACCCTTTAAAATTGAATCTTTGGCTAGAGTAATAATATCTTTTTCTTCCTGACTAATAAAAGGAAGCATTATAATTGATGTATCAGTTCTAAATTTATGTGCTTCGTCAACTATTACCAAATCATAATCTTCAGGATATTGTATT
>JACMQJ010000592.1 GCA_014377055.1 Candidatus Sericytochromatia bacterium | reverse complement strand
TGCACTGTCGCATTTAAAGCTAAAATAGAAGTACCTTCAGTGATATCTGATAGCAATTCAACAATTTCAGAAATTTGCTTAGAAGAATCTTGCACTTTACCCATAAGTCTGTCTGTCTCAGTCATTGTACTATCAATAGATTGCATAGATTTAACAGAGCTAAACACTTGTTCAGCACCTTCTTGTGATGCACGAACTGAAGATTCGGCAGCAACAGCAGAATTTCTTGTTTTATCTGAAATATCACGAATTGCGGTTGCAATGCTTTTAATAGATACGGCAGCACCTTGAATAGAACCAGACTGCTCTTCGTTAGCTTTCAGCATAGATATGGAAATGATATTAACTTCGTTTGTTCTTTCTCTCATAGTTAAAGATGTATCTTTAATTTTTCTTACCAAAGAGCCTAAAGAATCGACAGTAGCATTGATAGAATCAGCGATAGCGCCAGTGATTTCGTCACTCACTGTAGCATGAGCAGTCAAATCGCCATCTTGCAACGGAATCATTTCATTTAATAATCTTAAAATAGATGATTGATTTTTGTTGTTTTCAATTTTTTCCAGTAATCCTTTATTATCTTTTTCATATGAATAAGCTAATAATAAGATCATTGCAGAAACTAATAAAATTAACAAACCTAGTACGATTAATTTAAATCCAAGACTGGTGCTTGAAAAGCCTTCTACATCATATATATTAATAACTTCGCTAATTTGTGAGTCTAATTGATTAATAAGTTTAGTTGTGTCAGGTGCTAATGCTCTTACAGCTAAAAGTCCTTGTGATCCCTTGGAAACTGTGTCTACTGTATTAGCAAAGTAAATCCATTCAGTCGCTAATTTGCTATATGTACTATATGGAGCACCGAAAGAAATAGGATTAATGTTTTTACTTTCATCTCCATAATACAATTCAGTCATAGATTTTTTAAATGCTTGTCTAGATTTTATTAAGTTTATAGAATTTTCAATATCACTTGAATCAGACAGCAACAAATTGGATGCATTTGATGAAATATTTTGTAATAAACCACGCATAAAATAAAGATTACTTAATTCATTTTGGGTAGCACCCAACTGTAAGTAAACTAGGGCAAGTCTGTCAACTTTATCTGTTAAAATGTTTGCCTTATCTGTAATTTCAGTTACACGAGCAGATGTGTTCCTTAGGAAAACACTCTGAACTTTTACTTTTTCAACATTTTTATTTAATTTATCTAAGTTTTTATCAATTTCATTTTCAATTTTAGAAACTTTTTCTAAACCCAAAGCTGAAAATCCTTTGTTAAGTTCTTTTGACTTTACAAAGTCAGCATTGATTTTTTCATAATTTTCCAGCATGGAATCATAAGAGGCTGATTTACCAATAGTTGCAGAAGAAAAACTGTTATCTAATTTTTGTAAATCACCTCTTGTTTTTAAGATAGCTTGTTGAGCCAAAGACTCTTTATTTTTACCATTTACGTATTGAAATGCACCAAAACCTATAACTAATAAACTCAATATGATTGTAGATGAAATTACTTGATACTGTTTTTTTATTGATAAAGCACCAATAATAGGCAATTTTTTTTGTTTAGTTTCAAAAGATGATTCAGAAACAGAAGAGTCAGAGACTGAGCTTCTTGATCTTGGATCTCTACTTTCTTTATTTATTTTTAATAAGTTTGAAACATCTTTAGCAATAGTTGGTCTTGTAAAATCGTCTTCATAACTATTTTTTTTCTTACTAAATCCAAAATTTGATTTTTGATTTTTAGCAAGAATATCAGTATCAGCAACTGTTTCATCTTTTTCAAAACTAAAGCTAGGCTTTTCATCGGTTCTATCAAATTGTTGTGTTTGATCATTTTTCGATGATTCTTCAATCTCATATAGTTCGGAGCTTTTGTCTTCGGCTTTAACCATTGAGTCATCCAAATAATCGTCTCTATTTATTTTTTCACTTACAGGTTTAATATAGAGATTACTGTCTTCCGATACTGAATCAAACGTATTATTATTATCTTCAGTGTAAGACAAAGAAACAGAGTCGCTATCTTTGGTGTCTGTTATTGATTGGTTTTTATTGGATTTTTTTTCCAAACCGAATATTTTTTTTAAACTCATAATTTCCTCTTTTATTTCTTGATTTAGTTTTTCTATCTATTAGAAAGGAGATACATTAGCTAAATAATTTGTCAAATTATTTGTGTTTAGCACAAAAACTGGACGTGCTCCATCTGCATCCAAATATATGTCTCTTACAAAGTATAATAAATTAATATCTTTTGTTGATTTAATTTTTTCTTGTACATCATCTAGCGAAGACTCTAAGTTCACAATGGCATTTAAATCGTTCATTAATAACGATTCTTTTTCAGACATTTTATCTTGCTTTACGAATGAATCGAAATTAATACCTTCTTCCAAATTCCAAATTAAACTATTATCTTTACCTTTGAATTTAAAAATAGAAGTTAACTCGGCAGTGTAATCTAACTTTAATTTAGAAATTGTAAATGCCATTTTCG
>JACMQJ010000591.1 GCA_014377055.1 Candidatus Sericytochromatia bacterium | reverse complement strand
TAAAGAAAATGAAAGAAATATACTATCCATAGAAAGTTTTTCTGAGGCAACAGCTAGTATACTTGGAGGTTTGGTTGCTACGATTAATATGCGTTATAACTTGTATTTTGAAACTTTTTTTATTTTTATTTCGATTATTCTAGCTTGTTTAATTGTTGAGCCTAATGTTTTGAAAAAAGAAAAAAAGAGAAGTCCAAAACAATCCTATAATCTAATCAAAGCAGCCTTCAAGAAAAATGAAAGTCTAAAATGGTTTATTGCCTATTCTGCTGTAATAAGTTCATCAACATTAACTTTTGCCTCATTAATTCAACCGTATTTAAAACATGTAAATCTGGACATAGCATTTTTTGGAATTGTTTGGGCATCTCTAAGATATTCTGTAACTATTTTTTCGTTATTCACCGAAAAAGTAGAAAGAACTTTAGGCGAAAAATACTCTTTTATATCATTTATAACTTTAGTTTTTATTAGCTATATAATTTTATCATTGGTTAATTCTAAATTAGGAATAGCTGTATTTTTTATTGTCTATTTTACACGCGCTTTTAATAAACCTATATTAAAAAGCCACATTAATAATCTAGTTACAAGTGATATAAGGGTTACAACCTTATCAATAGTATCATTCGGATCAAGGTTAATATTTGCTATAATAGCACCATTTTTAGGTTATATCACTGATACTATTTCTTTATCAGCTACATTTTATTTGGCAGGAATAATCCATATAATTTTGGGAATAGTTCCACTTACCTTTTTGTTAAAAAGGAATAGCAAGCTTAAATTATACTAAAAATTATTTTCCAGCTCTTTTTGTTGAGACACCTATTTTAAGCCCACCAATAGATTTAATTGAAATGTTACCTGATCTTGAAGAATCTGAAGTTTTTGGCTCCACAACAGGTGCAGTAGGTGCTGTAGGATCTGGAGCGACTGGAACACTAACCTTAAAATTACCTTCTTTGGTAACAGAGGCAATAGTAGAATAATTTTTTTCTACTGATAAAGACTCAGCTACACCCTCTATTGAACCAGCTACAACAGAAATAGCAAAACCTGCTGCTGCTGTTATAGCTATACCTGCGGCAACCTTAACAGAGCCTTTGACTAAGACATCACCCAAAATATTAGCTATAGGACTTGCAGAAGAAACACTTACACCTTTGGCTATAGCAAAACCTGTTAAACCTACAGCTCCAGCAGCTGCAACAGTTGTTGTAAAACCAAGATTACGCATAGTTGATGACATAGCTGTATCAAGAACACTTCTTGCTGATCTAAGCCCATTTAGTGAGCCTTTGCTAATACCACTACCGATTGAATTATTTTCATCTTCAAAAGTAACTACATTTACTTTTTTACCATCCATCGTAACAGTTGGCATATCACCTTTTTTTAAGGCTTTAATATTTAATTTATCACCATAAGCAACATAATTTTTGCCATCAGAATTAAAGTAAACCTCATTTATACCATTTTTATTAGTTTTTACAGCAGCTTCTTGAATAGAAAGACTAGGATCAACTTCTTTGATACCTTGTACAGCTAAATGTCTTCCATTAATAGATAAACCTGACATAACTTATTCCCGCTTTCCTAGCTTAATACTTACATTAACTATAATTATAGTCCTGATATAGCAATAACTTGCTTCAACTATAAGTCGTTTTAAATAAAAGTTAATAAAAGGATATTTTTTTCTTAATCAAAAACTTATTTTAGTCTTAACATTACCTTCGACACTGATTTTATCATTTAGTAATTCAAAAGTTACTTTTTCACCATTTATTTGTGAATTGTCTTTTTGGATTTTAACATTACCAGTCATGATTATTTTTTCTACTTTAGATTTTTTACTGCTTAGATAAATTGTTGCTTTATCACATTTTGCTCTAAAATTAACAAACTTAATATCAACATTTTTGCTAAAAACCATCATATTATCTTTGATATTC
>JACMQJ010000590.1 GCA_014377055.1 Candidatus Sericytochromatia bacterium | reverse complement strand
TTCTGTTTTATTCATTTTATTTCCTTAAATAAATTTCTTTAAAGCTTTTTTCATTCTCTCTACAACTTCCTCGTCAGAGTGTTGTTTAACACCATCAACAATACAATCTTCCAAATAATCTTCTAAAATTAATCTACCAACATTATTAACCGCAGCTTTTACAGCACTTACCTGTAATAATAAATCTTCACAGCTTCTTCCTTCTTCAGCCATTTTTTTTATTCCACGAACGTGACCTTCAATTTTTGAAAGACGAGTAATAATTTCTGGAAACTTATGTGAACTCATGATGACTACCTCATTAAAAATTTATCCTATCCCCCTGGGGGGCATAAGACATTATAATCAATTATGAAAATATGGCAAAAAATATTTATTACTCAAACAGTTAGAATAATTTTATTTATTAATTTTTGACGTTATTATATTAAACATAACTTATTTAACCTTTGTTAAGTATTGAGTTTATATTTTAGGAGAAATTTATTTATGAAAAAAGCTATTTTGGGTCTTACTGTATTATTAATTACAAGTAATTATTCTATAGTAAATGGATATGGCAAAAATTTAGAAAACAATTCTTACCAGATCGCTTACACCAAAGACAAATCAATGATGGAATCAATGACGAAAAATATGGATAAAATGAAGTCAATGAAAATGTCAGGACATGTTGACCAAGATTTTGGTTCTATGATGATGATACATCACAAAGGAGCTATTGATATGGCTAATATGGAAATACATTCAGGCAAAGAACCTAGCTTAAAAAAAATGGCACAGGATATTATTAAAAAACAAAAAAAAGAAATAAAAGATTTAGATTCTATGGTTTCCAAATTAAAAATATCTAATAAATCAAATACTACTCATAATAAAGATTTTGAAAAAATGATGATGGATACAATGAAAATGCCTATGGATATGATGAGTATGGATGAACATGCAGATCATAATTTTGTTTCTATGATGATGATGCATCACCAAGAAGGTGTTGCCATGGCAAAACTAGAATTGAAACATGGTATGGATGCAACAATGAAAAAAATGGCACAGAATATAATTAATGATCAAGAAAAAGAAATAAAAATATTTCAAAACTGGATGGATAAACATAAGTAATTTTTTTAATATTCAGGTCTAAAAATAAAGTATTGAAATTTAAATTTGTTTTCTCTTTTAGGATTTAGTTATAATATATATCAACAATTTTTATATTTTAAATCATGGATAATTTATGCAATCTCTCCATAATGCTGATTACATTAGCTGGAAACATAATAGGTTATGGTTTTTACTAACATTAGCTCTAACCTCACTTATTTTGATACTTGATAAAATAGATATTTATAATGCTGCTCAAGGAAGTAGTACCTTTGGTATTATTTTTCTAGTTCTCAGTCTTTTGCCAAATAATTTTTTAAAACTAAAAATTAATAAGCTTCAGCGTTTTCAAAAACTATTTAAAACACTTGCCAGATACCGCAGAGATTTCGGTATTACGGCAGGAATATTATTTATTATTCATACAATAACTAGTTTGGGTTTATTTGGTACAATTTCTTTTGAATTTATTTTTTCTCAGCCTATTATCCTTGGTTTAATCTCACTAGTCATAATGATTGCATTGTTGCTAACTTCGAGTAAATGGACAATTAAAAAATTAGGGAAAAAATGGAAACCTCTTCATTCTCTTATCTGGATACTAATTCCTCTTGCACTGACACACTCATTGTTGTCAAGTAACGAATATGCAGAGGATCTTTCCAAGCCTGCCTTGATTGGTTTTGGCTCTGCATTAGCTTTGGTTATCTTTGAATTATATAGACATACGAAGCGAACAGAAAAAAAAGAAAAATATACATTACATATTCAGCTTGTTACACTGGGTACTGTTATCTCTCTTTTTATTATATTCCTTTATCCTAATAATTATCCTGGATAAATGTTTGGACTGGGTAGATTCGGCATAAAAAACAGTTATTTAATCAGCTTCTTGATAAAAATAAAGAATATTTATCTATCCGCTTTTTTTAATTTAAAATATATAATAAATTAAAAGCAAAATAATCTGATAATGCTTATGTAATTAAAATTTAACTAGATTGTATTCTAACTTATTATACGAAAAACTTACCTTATTCTGGCTCTTTTCTCTTGTTCTGATCTGTTCTGCATAACGCCAAACCGAAGCCACCTCCCATATTTTTATACCAAGTGCTGAAGCCCAAGCAACCAAACCAAGTATAGTAAAGACATTGGTATTACTCATACTATCAGCTTTTATTATGCCAAGACTAGAAAATATGGTTGAAAATATAGTTATAGCGATTGGTATAGCTAACATCACTAAATCAAGTTTTAAAAATAACCACCCTTCATCCTGATTGCCGAGCCAAAAATCTCCAACACCAAAACCTGGAACTACAGATAATATTACTCCAATTAATAAGTCAAGATTATGATCATCAGGTGAAAACATATTTATCATTGGATTATTAACTGTATCTGAAATCAAAAATGAGTTTGATGTTTGATTAATAGTAATATTTTCGCTAGTATTAGCAGCCATTGCAGTTAGATTAATATTAAATATCAGGCAAATAATAATTAATACAGTTAATAATTTTTTCATTGTGTAATTGTCCTTATAATTTATTTGTAGTCATAGAAAAATTTAGCTACTTTATCTTTATTTCCAGTTCTAATTAATGCAATAATCCCATATTTACCTTTTGAAGTAAAATTGAAATTATT
>JACMQJ010000589.1 GCA_014377055.1 Candidatus Sericytochromatia bacterium | reverse complement strand
CTGAAAATAGTCTATTATATTTTTTTAGCCCTTCATTATCTAAGTTATGATAAAATCATTAATATAAATAACAGAACAAGAATAAATAAGAGTTAAATATGATAAAACAAGATTCAGCTAAATTAGGCAAAACCCTTTGGGACATAGCCGATCAACTACGTGGCTCAATGAATGCCGATGACTTTCGTGATTACATGTTATCATTCCTATTTTTACGTTATCTCTCTGATAACTATGAATCAGGTGCTACAAAAGAACTGGGAGCAGACTATCCAAATCTTCCAGAAGAAGATAAACGTACACCATTATCAGTATGGTACGAATCAAATCCTAATGATATAACAGAATTTGAAAAGCAAATGCGTAAAAAAGTGCATTATGTAATACAACCACAACACCTTTGGAGTAGCATATCCGAACTCGCCAGAATTCAAAATAATGAATTATTAAATACACTTGAAAAGGGTTTTAAATATATCGAAAATGAATCTTTTGAAAGTACTTTTCAAGGACTCTTTTCTGAAATTAATCTTAGTTCTGATAAACTTGGTAAAACATATACAGATCGAAATGAAAAACTATGCAAAATAATCTCAAAAATAGCCGAGGGTATTTCTAAATTTTCTACTGATACAGATATTTTAGGCGATGCTTATGAATATCTTATAGGTGAGTTTGCCGCAGGTTAAGGAAAAAAAGTAGGTGAATTTTATACACCTCAACCAATTTCAACTATTCTTTCCAGAATTGTTACCCTTGACAGCCAAAAACCATCTACAGGAAAAAGACATAAATTAGAAAAAATATTAGATTTTGCTTGTGGTTCAGGTTCGTTGTTATTAAATGTTCGTAAACAGATGGGACCTAACGGAATTGGTAAAATCTACGGACAGGAAAATAATATAACCACTTATAACCTAGCCCGTATGAACATGTTATTAAATGGTGTTAAAGACTCAGAATTTTTAATTCATCATGGAGATACACTTCTTAATGACTGGGAAACTTTAAACGAAATGAATCCAGCTAAAAAATTAAAATTTGATGCTATTGTCGCCAATCCACCTTTTAGCCTTCGTTGGGAACCATCAGATGCTTTAGGTGAGGACTTCCGTTTTAAAAACTATGGTCTTGCTCCTAAATCAGCGGCAGATTTTGCCTTTTTATTACATGGATTTCACTTTTTAAGCGATCAGGGAACAATGGCAATTATTCTTCCTCATGGTGTTTTGTTTAGAGGTGGAGCAGAACAACGTATAAGAACAAAATTATTAAAAGATGGAAATATTGATACAGTTATCGGGCTTCCTGCCAACTTATTCTTTTCAACTGGTATTCCTGTTTGTATTTTAATATTGAAGAAGTGTAAAATGAATGATCATGTTTTATTTATAAATGCCAGTGATTACTTTGAAAAAGGCAAACGCCAGAATAAAATACTTGATGAACATATAGATAAAATTGTTGATACTTACCAATATCGTACACAAGAAGATATGTATTCTCGTTGTGTTTCAATGGAAGAAATTGAGAAAAACGATTATAACCTTAATATATCTCGTTATGTCAGTGTATCCAAAGAAGAAGAAAAAATTGATTTAGATTTGGTTAATAATAATTTAGTTGAACTAGAAAAGAAAATTTCAGAAGCCTCCAAGTTACATAATACATTTTTAAAAGAACTTGGTCTTGCTGAGTTACCAAATATGTAGATATGGATTTATATAAATGAGTAAACTAAAAGATATAATCAAGCCTCAAATTAAGCTTTTAAAAAATAAAAGAACTAACTGACGATCCAGTATATTAAATAATCATAGTACGAAAAGTAAGATTTATTCTTGGCGAGTTTATTGTTTTTGATTTTGGTAAATAATGAAGCCAATTAGTTTGAGTTGTATCTTTCATAACTAATAAACTACCATTTTCTAAAATAATTGAAACAGTTTCTTTAGTTTGTTTATGCTTAAAAGAAAATTTTCGTTCTGCTCCAAAACTAAATGAAGCTATAGCTGAATCTTTTAAGATTGATTTTTCATCATCACTATGCCATCCCATGCCTTCATCTCCATCATGATATAAATTGAGTAGACAAGAATTAAACTTTGCTTTACTTATTTCTTCTGAAATATGCTTAAGCTCCAAAAGCTCATCAGTCCATATTAATGCTTGTCGTGTGATATTTGAGTAAGTATATAAGTAATTAGAGTCAGCATACCAAGATGTTTTTCTCTTAGTAGTTATATGCTTTCCAAACATAATAACCTGGTCATTTTTCCATTCAATATTATTTAGTAATAATTTAAAATAATTATCCGCTTCTAGCTGGTTTAATAATTTGCCATAATAGTTGACAGTACCATTATTAGGTAATAAATTTATCATATTTTGTAATTACTCGACTTACCTAAAAAAAGTTTAAATTATTGTTAATAGTATATCTTAGCATTTTTAATTCTTTTACTACGAATAACACTAAAAAAGATTAATACGAATACAAATAAATATTCTTACTAAGTTTCATTGTTATATTCTTCAAAAAAATAGCATGAGTTATAACTAAGCTAAAAAGATTATTTTTTAAACTGTAATTAAGATTGCTAAATCTTATCCAAAAAATTTAAGATTGTGAGTAGTAAATGCCTTTAGTAATTTAGAAGGTTCAAAACATTAAAAATGAAATGGATTTTGGTATCAAATTTGGTGGTTCTAAAGGTGGTTATGGTAATCAAGGTAGACATGATCATTTTGCTCACGGTGGTTTTGAAGGCGGTCGTAGCCAAAAATAAAATTTCTCTGTATTATGTGTGACTATATTTCATAATATCTATTAATTTAATAGATATTATGATTTTTTTGCTCTAAATATTATTTTGTATTCATAACTTTGTCATGATGGT
>JACMQJ010000588.1 GCA_014377055.1 Candidatus Sericytochromatia bacterium | reverse complement strand
TCAGCCTTATACTTGCATATACCTTTTTGTATTAAAAGGTGTACTTACTGTGACTTTACAACTCATACAGATAATACAAATTCTCTCATTGAAGAATATGTTGATCAATTATGTAGAGAGATAAACTCATATAAAAAAGAAAATTTGAATATAAGTTCGATCTTCTTTGGTGGTGGTACTCCATCTGTTTTAAAAATTGAAAGCTTAGAAAAAATATTTTTAGCTATTCATAATAATTTTAAGATAAATGATTCTGCCGAAATAACCATCGAAATAAATCCAATAAATCTAAATAGAACTAACTTAAAAAAATATTTAAATCTTGGTATTAATCGACTCAGTATGGGTGTACAAACCTTTAATCAGGATCTATTAAAACTTATTAATCGTAATCATTCTGTAGAAGATATATACAGAACATACAATGCTGCTAGAGAAGCTGGTTTTAAAAACTTTAATCTTGATTTGATGTTTGGCTTACCCCAACAAACACCCGAAATATGGGAAGATACAATCAAAAAAGCCTTAGAATTAAATCCTGAACATGTATCTTTATATGGACTAGATTTACATGATAATACGCCTCTTTTTGCCGAAGTAGAAGCTGGTGTAACCACTTTACCTGTTGAAGAAGAAACAATCAAAATGTTTGAATATGCAACAGAATATTTAAAAAGCAAAGATTTTATTCATTATGAAATATCAAATTGGTCAAGAGAAGGATTAGAAGCCAAGCATAATATTAGTTACTGGAAAAATACCAATTATCTAGGTGTTGGAGTCAGTGCAGCTTCTTATTATAATAGAGTAAGATACACCAATACAAAAAATATTACTGACTATTTAGCTCTCAAGGATTTTGCTAATAATAAAAAGCCACAAACAGATAAAGAAGATTTAGAAGAAACTGTTTTTATGAATTTGAGGCTCTTAAAAATTGGTTTGGATATTAAACAAATAAACTCCAGATTTAATATTGATTTTAGAGCCTACTATAAAAATGAGCTAGAGTTTCTTAAAAAAGCTGAACTAATACATTTAACTGAAAATAACCTTAAACTCACTGAAAAAGCTATCTTTTTATCCAATGAAGTTTTTGAAAAATTTATTAAATAATAAGATAAAAACTCTATTTTTTATCAACATAAAGCTTATTTTGTTCTATTATATTTTTAAAAGTTTATTCACCTAAAGGTAATTTTTTCATATTTTAACTATTTCCCATCCTTTAATATTTTTAATTTTCATATCAAAGATAACACCAACTAAAACTATTTCTTTTTTTGATTGAGAGTATTTACTATAATATTTTTTGTCCATTATTTGCCCTATGGCATTTTGTTGATTAGTTTCTAATTTGAATTCAAAAATATATACTGTATCATCTGTTTCTACAACAGAATCAACCCTTCCACTACTTACAGAAACCTCTGAATCTATCCTTAAACCTATTAAGGTAAAAATAACATGAAAAATAGAATGATAATATGCTTCTTTATCATATGTTTTAGATTTCTTTTTAGGAGCTATTTGATAAGGTATTGAATCAAAAAGTGATATTAAATATCTAAAAAAACTATCTAAATCTTTATTTCTTAGCGATTCTTTTATTCTATTAATTATTATACTACTGTCTACATCTTGATCTACTATATCTAATAAAAAATATTTTAAAATAGAATCTTTTACTTCTTTATTTGGATAACTTAAAGTGTACTCTCTTGCATAATCCTCATACTCTTTTATTTTTTTTATTGTCAAATAGCCAGTTTGAAAAAACACAGCATAGGGATTTATTTTTTCTATATCAAAAAATTCAAACTTATCCCTACTTAAAACACAATTTTCTATATCTTTTATGTCTATTTTATACTTTTTAATAAAGTCTACAAAAAAAGTTGGTGTTCCACTTTCAAACCAATAATTATCGAATACATTTTTACTGAAAAGAAGTAATAATGAATAAGGATTGTATAAAAAGTTTTTACCATCCCAAGAAAAACCGTTATACCAATCCTTCAATTCTTTTTTTACTTTTTCTACAGATTTATTTTTTATATCCGCAAATATTTTTATTCTATCTTCAAAATTTGCATATAATTCTTCTTCCGTTATTCCTACTATTTTTGAATATTTTTCATCTAATGTTATATCTGTAATATTATTTAGCGTAGAAAAAATTGAAACTTTACTAAATTTAGAAACTCCTGTTAAAAAGGCAAAATGTATATATTTATCACAAGATTTTATTGTATTATAAAATGTTTTTAATACTTCTCTATTAGCTGTTGCTTTTTTTACATTATTAAAATAGTCAACAATTGGCTTGTCATATTCATCTATTAATAAAACTACTTTTTCTGTTTT
>JACMQJ010000587.1 GCA_014377055.1 Candidatus Sericytochromatia bacterium | reverse complement strand
AATAATAATTAGTAATTAAAATTTATTTTACTAAATTTAGTTTTAGCTATATTATTAGATGAATGAAGCAAAATGAAGCAAAGCTTAAAGAGTGGAAACTACTTTATAAAGCATTTGAAGAGTTCAAAATTTTAGAATGTTGGCAATGGATCTATGATTCAGATCTATTTGGCTTTGAAAATCCTGACGATAAAATGATTGGATATTGCTGTGTTCTTGGTAAATTAGGAAGATTTAAAGGTTTAGCTGTCTACGAAGGTATAGAAGGATTGGATAGTTATTTAAAAATATGTGATGATCAAAATCATGATGTTTTTAATTTTATACCAAAACAAAAATGTCTAATGGCTTCTATCGAAAAACCATCACAGCTTGAAGAAAATGACTTTAAAATAATTGAACAATTGGGCTTACAATTTGCTAACGATCATTATCCTCTTTTTAGAAATCATCTACCTAATTATTTGCCTTGGTATTTAACATCTTATGATGTTAAATTTTTGACTCTTGCTTTAGAGCAAACTGTAGATATTGCAACAAGAGCTAAAAACAACAAAAAACTCATAACTAAAAATGAAATAGAGTATTTAGTCCGAGTATTTGAAAAGGAGCAATGGCAAGATAAATATATTACTCCTGATAATATTTCTAATAGAACAGATAGTAAAAAATTAAATATACCTATTATTGAAAATAATTTATTAGATGAAGTAAAAAAAATAAAAATAGATAATCAAAAAATTTGGGAATTATCCTATATCAGTATTCCAGAACCAATACAAGAAAACGATGAAAGACCTTATTATCCTTATATAATAGCGATTATTGTAGAAGATTCAGTTACACCTATAGGAATTGAGATTTGTGATTTTAAAAAAACTAACATCAGACTCCCTGCTCTTTTTATGAATACCTGTCTAGAAAATGAATATGTCCCAAGTAAAATTATTGTTAACCACGAAGATATTTTTGAATTATTACAAATGATAGCTAAAGAACTAAAAATAAAGGTATCAATTCATAAAAAGCTTAAAACGCTTGATCCAATAATTAAAAACTTAGCGTCTATTGCTTTAGCTGAACAACAAATTATTTAGCTGATGAAAAAAATGCTTATATCATTAATGCTAATATTTACCATATTTAATAAGTTTGCTTATTCCGAAGAAAATATAGCTGATAGTGATATAGAAGAAATAACCATTTTAACTAAGCCAGAAATAAATGAGTTGATCGATTTTAATAAAAAAGTTGCTAAAGAACTTGTCAAAGCTATAGATGATAAAAAGTTACTTGTTTCTAACGATATTGAAATAAACTTAGTGCAGCTATCAACCGATGGTTATTGTGTTTTAAAAGAACATAAAAAAATAGATGGTGAAGATAGTTATATTAATCATAAGACTTATGGGTCTAAAGGATTAATGAACTTACTATTAAATTTAACTAATTCAGACGATATAAACCAAGAAAAGCCCTTTATAATCCTAAGTTTATTTAGATTAGGTGGTAATCATGGAGAGATACAATCCAATAAAGATGTTATTGGCAGAGCTATAGATATTTTTTGTTATGCAGGATATAAGATTGATATATCTAATCCCCAAGATGCCTTAGAAGGTATTACAAAAATAATTAGTAAATTACCAGAGTCAAGATATAATTTGGGGTTACCAAGACCTGGTGGCGAAAATTTGATTAATCCAGATTTAGATTATTTTTTACCTGTTACAAATATAAAACAGTCAAGACAATCTCCAACAGGTAATATAAAAGGAGATCTTGAACGTATAAAAGATGTACAGGCAAGATTAAAACTTACTGAAACTATTTTTAATAATAAAAATATTGAGATACTGTATATGTTTCCTGACGCTACCAATCATCTACATATTAAAGCTATAGAAAAAGGTAAGCTTCAATAATTTATACGTATTAAAAATTAGTTTTGCAAAGTTTATATGTCGGTGAACAAGTAGGAAACCCATAGGTGTTAAGCTAAAAGATTAAAAAAGATGTAGTGTTTACTAGTTCCAGAGTAGCTACTGTGATAAAAGTCAATAGATAAAACAAAAAATAGAGAAAAGACTTGAAGAAAAATATTATCTTTTTTTAAGATATTTATCTCTAAATGAGGAGAGATTAAAATAGATTATGGTTCTCTTGCCCACTTCTTTATCTTGTTCCTTCCTTTT
>JACMQJ010000586.1 GCA_014377055.1 Candidatus Sericytochromatia bacterium | reverse complement strand
TATTGGCTTAATCGAAGCAAATATTTTTTTTAAAGGATCCAAATCTTGAAAATCAAAGCAATCAACAATAAATGATTTTTCAGTAGTGGCAAATTGTACAAGTCTAACTTTGCTTAAATATGGATCTAAACCAGTTGTTTCAGTATCTACAGCTACTATATCTTGGTTGGCCAAATATTCAACTAATTCTTCTAATTCTATTTTATTTTTGATTAATTGATAGGTCATATTTTACTATACCAAAACAAAGTTAAATTGTGATTATTCATAATCAAATTTCTTAATCCCCCCTTTGCAAAGGGGGCTAGGGGGATTCTCTTATCTTCTCTTTTCAAAGATAGGTTAGGCGATTTTATTATCATTAATCCATATCTTTCTTGAGATGTAACTTGAGTTTTAGCTCAGTATTATATTTCTGAGCTGCATTTTTTGCTTCTTCAACTGTAATTACATGTTCATTTTCATCATTAACGATAGGGCTAATAACATTACCAACACCAAATAAAACAACACCTGCAGCAATGCCACCAGCTCCATAATAAGTGTTATTTTCTATTTTAATAATATTGCTGAGTACTATTCCGCCAATTACAGCCAAAGCTAATCCAGCTATTGAGATAGCAGCACCTATATTTTGTTTTGATTCAACACCTTTTAATCTATCACTAGCAATATGTTCACTATTAATTAATTTTAATAATTGCACATCAGTAAGATCCGTATTAATACCTTGTGTAATTGTCCATTTGCCAAATTCTTGTCTAATGGTAATTCTTTCCATCTTATATTTTAGAATACTTACCTGTTCAGGGGTTAAATCTTTTTGTTCTTCATAACGGTACATATTATCTGCTAGAGCAATATTATTAAAAATAAATGTAAAACATAAAGCTATTATAAAAGTTCTTAATTTAAACATTTAACATATCTCCCTTTGATTTTGCTTGTAAATATCCATTTATAAATCTATCAATCTCGCCATCCATAACATCTTGAACATTACTAGTCTCTATATTAGTACGATGATCTTTAACTAAACTATAAGGATGAAAAACATAAGAACGTATTTGATTGCCCCAGCTTGCTTCTGAATAACCACCTTTTATTTCTAATAGTTGCTTTTCTTTTTCTTCCTGTTGTAAAATATGTAATCTAGCTTTAAGAATTTTCATTGCATTTTCTTTATTTTGTAATTGTGAACGTTCATTCTGACAAGTAACTACTATACCTGAGGGAATATGAGTTATTCTAATTGCAGTTTCAACTTTATTAACATTTTGACCACCAGCTCCACCAGCCCTATAAGTGTCTATTCTTAGATCATTAGTATTTATTTCTAAATCTATATCTTCTTCAATTAATGGCATAAGTTCAACTGAGGCAAATGATGTTTGTCTTTTTCCATTGGCATTAAAAGGAGAGATACGCACTAAACGATGAACACCCTTTTCGGCAATCAATTTCCCATAAGCATAAGCTCCTGTAATGATCAGTGTTGCACTTTTTATTCCAGCCTCATCACCGTCGGAAAAATCCACCATTTCAACTTTAAAATTATTATTTTCTGCCCAACGAGTATACATTCGGAGTAAAATCTGAGCCCAATCTTGAGCATCAGTACCTCCAGTACCTGCATTAATAGTAAATATAGCTGGGCTCAAATCATATTCACCACTTAAAGTTCTTTCTAATTCCCAACTATCCAGCTCAGACTCTAAATAATCTATTTCTTGATTTACTTCTATTTCGATTGATTCATCATTTTCTTCTATTCCTAAGTCTATTAGAAGATCAATATCTTCTGATTTGGTCTTTAGATTTTTGGCTCTATCAATAGTTGATTTTTGTGTTGCTAACTCTTGAAGAACTTTTTGAGCTTTATTATTATCACTCCAAAAATCAGATCGTGAAGATTGCATCTCCAATAATTCAACCGAGTTTTCTAAAGTTAAAAGGTCAAAGTGACCCCCTTATATCTTCTAATTTTTTGTTTAGGGTAGCCAGTTTTTCTTTGGCATTATTTAGTGACATTTATATAAATTTCCATCTTTTGATTTTAATTAATAATAT
>JACMQJ010000585.1 GCA_014377055.1 Candidatus Sericytochromatia bacterium | reverse complement strand
TTCTTGGCTTGCTCCAGCAGGTGCTGTTTGTTGCGTTGGATTAGTTTGTTGAGTAGCTCCCGACTTAGCTGCAGTTAATTTAGCTGCAATATTTTGATAAGCTTGTGTTTCTTGAGCATTAGGCTGATAATTTTGTGTTTTTACTTTTTGTTCTAATCCCAAAGCCCAATTTATTTCTTCTTGGCTTGCTCCAGCAGGTGCTGTTTGTTGTGTCGGATTAGTTTGTTGAGTAGCTCCCGACTTAGACGAACTTAATTTGGTTGCAATATTTTGATAAGCCTGTGTTTCTTGATCCGTTGGATTATATCCACTTTTAACTTTTTGTTCTAAGCCCAAAGCCCAATTTATTTCTTCTTGACTTGCTCCAGCAGGTGCTGTTTGTTGTGCAGATGATGTTTGAGTCTGTGGGTTACTTGTATTACTTGATAGCTTTGCTGCAACATTTTGATAAGCTTGTGTTTCTTGTGCATTAGGTTGATACCCTCCAGAAACCTTTTGCTCCAGCAACAAAGCCCAATTCATTTCTTCCTGAGAAACATTCGCAGGTAAATTTTTGCTACCATCAGCATTTACGGTTGGGTTAGTCGTACCTGCGTTTTGAGCAGAAAAAACATTTTGTCCTTTACCAGTAAGTTTTCCCATAGCTTGATCAAAAGCGTTAGAAGTACTATCGACAGAATATTTATCACCACTTTGTGTTGAACTTGTAGATGATGTATTAGATTGGGATGAATTATTATTTGCATTACGATTTACACCAAAAGTTGATGGTACTTGGCTCGCATAGTTATTAGTATTTATTCCAGACATTTTTACTCTTCACAACTAAAAATAATATAATCGGCTTCAATATACTTATAGTAAAAACTAACCTAAATGTTTCTTAAATTTACTTTAAGATTCAATAAATATATGTTTATGGTTTACATTTCTTTGCTAATTTATGAACTTATAGTATCTTTTAGTTATACTTAACTAAGTAAAAAGTCATGTAAACTTTAATAAAATTAATAATTACAATAACCTTTATGGTAATTTAAAAAGGAAATAATTAAAATTATGATTAAAAATTTAAAAAAACAATTCGTTATTATATCAACTTTGCTTTTAGCTGTCGCAACTCCTGCAATGTCTGCAACGCAAAATATACAACTAAAAACAGAATCAGCAATGAATGCCAATGGTCAAAAAATAATAGTTAATAGTACTATTTTATATGGTGACAAAAAAATAAGAATGGAAAATGAAATTGTCGGAAACAAAAATATTCCTGCTAGTATGGGTAAATCAACAATGATTTATGATTCAGCAAAAAAAGTTATGTATATGATGATGCCTCAGAATAAAACAGTCGTTAAGGCTGACTCAGAAACTATTGCTAAGTTACAAGGCAATGGAGGGGGTAATGTTAATAGTCAACTTCTTTCTGATCCTTCTCAAATACAAGCTCAAATAAAAAAACAGGGCGGTAAAATGGTCGGAGCAGAAACTATTCTAGGTTATTTGTGTGATATATGGCAAATGAAACAAGATATTCCTATGCAAGGTGGAGCAAAAGAAAGTGCTACTGTGAAAATATGGCTTGCTCACAAAATATCTATACCATTAAGAATGTTAATTAATAGCCCAACAAGAGGTGAAATAGTTTCTATCAGAGCTAAAGATATAAAAACAGGAGTTAATATACCAGCTAGTACTTTTGAAATACCAAGTGGCTATACAGTTTCAGATGTTGCACAGTTGATGAACCAAATTAAAAAAAGAGTGCCAGCCACAAAAAAATAATTTTTTGAATATATGCTCAGCAAGGGGTTTGAACAAGCAGTTTAAACCCCTTGTTCAAACATCTACAGTTATTGCAACAAATTTAATATAAAATATTTAAGACTCAACAAAATTTATGGACTTAAAACGAAAAATAGCACAACTTATATGTATAGAAATAAGAATGAACTTACTTATCAATGATCAAGATATAGAAAAAATAAAAGAAAGTGTTAGAACCCATCAGTGGGGAAGTATAATTATTTTTGATGGTGAAATAAAAAGTACAGCAAAATTAATTGATGAATTACAGCAAGTTTCTGATATACCTTTATTTGTTTGTAGTGACCTAGAAAGAGGTTTAGGGCAACACTTTAAAGGAGGTACTAATATACCTTCAAATATGGCTCTTGGTGCTACTAATAACCTTGATTTAGCATACAAAGCAGGTAAAGTAACGGCTCAGGAAGCAAAAGAAATAGGTATAAATGTTGTTTTTTCACCTAGTGCAGATGTTAATAATAATCCTGACAATCCTATAATAAATATTAGAGCATATAGTGAAAAACCTCAGCAAGTCGCAGATTTTGCCCAAGCGTTTATTAATGGTTGTGAAGCTGAGGGCGTAATGTCTACAGCCAAGCATTTTCCAGGTCATGGTGATGTTTCAATTGATTCACATGTTAAGTTACCAATCTTAAAAAAATCACGTAAAGCTCTTGATGAAATGGAGTTATACCCATTCAAGCAAATAATAAGAAATGATGTTCCTGCAATCATGACAGCACATATTTCAATTGCAGCGATTGATAAATCAAAAGCTCCTGCAACATTATCAAAACAAGTTGTTACAGATTTATTGAGAAATGAATTAGGTTTTAATGGCATTATTTTTACGGATGCTCTAAATATGGGTGGTCTTATTAATGAAAATCAACAATCTAATGAGATTAGAGCTATATTAGCAGGTTGTGATATATTATTGATGCCACCTGAACCAGATAAAGTACTTACTGATCTTATTGAAGCTGTTAAGAATAATGTTATTCCTATCGAAATTATTGATAATGCTTATAATCGCATCCAAATTTACAAGGAAAAATATTCTATCAGTAGTTACAAAAAAGACTTAAAAAGAATAAATACCGAAAAAAATAAAAACTTATCCAGATTAATTGCCAAAAATGCTCTAACAAAAATTAAAGGCAAAATAAAATTTCCTTTGACAAATACCAAACCAGAAAATATTTTGAATATTTTAATTGATCAAGATGATGACCAAACAAGATGGGAAAAATATAGCTTAGATTTAAAAGATAATTATGGAGTTGAAACTTTTGTTTTGGGCTCAAAAATTAACAATCAAAATTTAGATGACCTTTTGGAAAAAGTAAGAGATAAAGAAATTAATATTATTTCATTTTTTTCTCAGATAAGAGCGTGGAAAGATAATATGTATCCTGATAAAAAAATATTGACATGGATCAAAAGTAATTTATTGGACAAAAAAAACACTGTGGTAATAACCTTTTCTAATCCATATTTGATCAAAAATCTTAATGGAATAAATGATTATTATTGCACTTACTCAGACTCAATAGAAAGTCAGCAAGCTGTTACACAAATGTTATTTAATAATTTAAAGCCTGAAGGCTTAAGTCCTGTTACCTTAATTAATAAATAAAGTCACAAAAAATAAATTTAAAATCTCGTTATCTAGAATAGTTATCAGGCTAATTTTTTAGTCTTAAGATAATAGAAGAGTAATTAACATTATTTTTATCTTAAAGGAGTAAAATAAATATATGAATGAAAATAAGTTAAGAAACTTGCCTTTAGGCATACAAACTTTTAGAGATATAATAGAGGACGACAAAGTCTATGTTGATAAAACTAAAGATATATATGAGCTTTTTAGGCTAGAAAATAAATTATTTTTTTTATCAAGACCTCGTAGATTTGGAAAATCATTGCTTATCAGTACTTTAGAAGAGATATTTCTTGGTAATCAAGAATTATTTAAAGGGCTATGGATCTATGACAAAATAGAATGGAAAAAATATCCTATTATTAGAATAGATTTTACTGCAATGTTGTATACATCTGGTATTGAAGGATTTACCAATTCTTTTTTTAATAAAATAGTTAATATCGGAAAAAGCTATGGAATAAATATTTTAAGTAATAATTATAAAGAAGCAACCAACGAATTAATACTGAAATTATCGGAAATAGAAAAAGTAGTAATCTTAATAGACGAATACGACAAACCAATAACAAATTTTATAGAAGAACCTGAATTAGTGTATCAATACAAAAGTATTTTAAAAAATTTTTATGAAACACTCAAAGAATCAGATCAATATATCAAGTTTGCTTTTTTAACAGGGGTATCAAAATTTAGCAAAATATCAGTATTTTCAGGATTAAATAATCTAAGGGACATAACCCTTGAAAAAACTTTTTCAACCATGTTAGGATATACAGAATTAGAATTATTTAGTTATTTTAAAGAACATATCAAAGTAACATCTAAAGAACTAAAAGTAACACAAAAATACCTAAAAGACACATTGAAAACTTGGTATAACGGTTATTCATGGGATGGTGTTAATTTTGTATATAATCCTTTTTCAATATTAAATGTTTTAACTGTAAATCAAATAAATAATTATTGGTTTAAGTCTGGTACACCAACATTTTTAGTTAAATTACTCAAGGAAAAGAATATTGACATTAAATCCTTAGAAAATTATGAAGCTTCTGAAGAAATATTAGATTCTTTTGAAATAGAAGATATTGATGTTGAGAGCTTACTGTTTCAGACAGGTTATTTAACTATAAAAAAAATAGAAGAAAAGCATCTTGGTTATAGAAAATATTTCCTTAATTATCCTAATCTGGAAGTAAAAGAGTCGTTTTTGAATATTATCTTAAGAAGCTTTTCAGACAATAAAAAAGATACTAAGGTATTAGTTGGTGATTTACTAGATTTTATTGAACAAAATAATCTTGATGAGTTTTTTAGAATATTAAAGGATATATTTAGTCATATTCCAGCGGAAATATTTATGAGTGATAGAGAAGCTTATTATCACACTATTGTTTATTTGATTTTGACTCTTATTGGTGTGAGAATAAATGTTGAGGTACATACAAACAAAGGTAGAATAGACGCTGTAATAGAAACCGAAACTCATGTATATATACTTGAGTTTAAAATGAGTAGTGTAAATCAAGCTATCA
>JACMQJ010000584.1 GCA_014377055.1 Candidatus Sericytochromatia bacterium | reverse complement strand
ATGCAAATTTAAAAGGTATGGTAGGTCAGTCGGCGAAGTCTGTTAGCAAAGATTTGTCCGCAGGAAGTAACTTTAAGGAACGCTTATCAGGAATAATTCATAATATGCCACAAGTAGGAGCAAAACTACCAACAACCTTATTAAGAAATTTATATAATGTGCCAGTTAAACCTGAGGGTTGGGCTACTTGGGGTAAAAGACTAGCAGGCGAAGTTCCTAAGTTCTTAGGATTCTAGCTAAAAGAAAAGCTCCTTGTTACAAGGAGGCTTTTCCCATTATAAGAATTCTGGGAGCTCCGCTTCTGTTGCCAAAGTATAACCTTCTGCAACCAACTTTTTGTAGGAGTCAGTAGTAGTAATATCCACTTCTAAAGGGTCTTTATAAGCCCTTTTCATAAAGTCCAGAACCTCAGGGCCGCTTTCCATCCCTAAAGTAATCGCTTCGCGATGCACCCTGCAGTTGTGCGAGGTTATCCAAAATTTCTTAGTTTCCTTGTTGAACAGGTACGCCACCCTGTCAGGCACCACTTCTCCGCCAAAGTACCACGTGGGTTCGATGTTTAGATGTTTTAGCTTTAAATCTTTTACTTTTACTCCTAGTATAACAGGAAAACAATCTTTCATAATAAAACTCCTTTTATATATAATCTTCTATAGTACTTATACCTATATTCTACTATTAATTGATTTCTGTTAGACTACATTGTATTATATACAGAGGTTGTTTATGCTAGAGTTCAATTACGCTAACGAGTTATACAAAGATGCGTCTCGTGCTGAAATTCGTAGATACAGAGAAGGTAAAGTTTCTGATTCTAATATGGGACGAATAGCCAGTAATAATTGGGGGCAGAATGAAAGACTCATAGGAAGTTTAGGTGCAGGTTCTATGCAATACGCAGACAAGGTCAATCTACCTGGCATAGGCATCTCTGTACGTAAAAGTCAGCAATACAATTGGTTATAATCGCCTCAGGGATTGCATTATCTTTTATAAATCTATACTTAAAAGCATTGAGCAAAATTAAATCAGCTTCATCCCTTAAATCTTCATCTGCTTTTAGAAAATTATTGATAATTTTTTTCTCATTAAAATATTTATCTGCATTTTCCAGCTCTGTTAATTTTAGATATGATCTTGCTTTATTACCCATTAATCTTGGCCTTTGCTTTTCATCGGCATTCTCTAAACCTATATTTACTATTCTTAAAGCTAGAGAAGGAAGGTATAAATCATTAAGACAGGAAGCAAGAAGATTATACAGCTTTACCGTAAAATCGCTGTAAATATTTAAACTAATAATTTTTGATAAACTGGCCAGGCTAAAGTTAATACTATCAAGATATTTACCCCTGTAATAAGCTGAAGTTGCTTTTTCAATTATTAATTCATAATCCTGTTCTAATTTAAATTCGGCTTCAGTATCAGGAATAAGCTTGAAAAGTCTATCAACTTTATCAAATTCTTTTTGTTGTCTTAAGTGAAAAAGGACGGATCGGAATAAAGGCCGGTGTAATTGAATAACATTATCATTGAGCCATTCGGTAATAAAGATCATTACATACCGCCATTTATTTTCTTCAAAATTCTCCTGCTTAATCATTTTTTCAAATATATTACTATCGCTGGATATTAAATACCCGGCAGTAAGAAAATCTCTAAAAATATTATTAGTAAAAGTAATTTCACCAAAGTTATCTTTATCTGCTCTAAGAATTTTATTATCTTTAAAGGCTGTTTCTAAATCGGCTGAAATATTATATTTTTTTAGTTCTTCAAGCTTTATACCTCTGGTTAGTGAAAGAAAAGCCATTTTTTGAAAATCAGCTTTTAGCCTTACAACTGAATAATTCTCAGGTAACTGGACTTTAACCTTTTCCATAATGCACTCAATATAGCTGTAATATAGGGCTCCTCTACTTTTTGCCTTACCTTTAATTTCATCTAAAATTACTTTTTCCAGTGGTGTTCTTATCCAGCTTTTATCATTTCCTTTAAGAAGTTTGATATAAATTTTAGGGGCATGTCTAGCAAGGATAGCAGAATTTATTACACTATCTTGCTCCTGTGAGTTATCTCTGGAAGCAATGATAATAATATTCTGACTGTTATCAAGAACTGTTTGTAATAGATTTAAAAAACTTTTTTTAGTTTTGCTAAATGAAAGGTTTTCCATACCATCAAAAAAGAACATAAAAGGCTTATCCTGATATTTTTCATTTAAATTGGCTAATTCTATCTGTAAATCTGAAAGCAGGGAATTAGTATTATATCTTTCCAGATTAATGAACCTGGCATTATAATTTTCTTTTAAAGCTTCAAGACAAAACTTTAGACCCAGGATACTTTTACCGCTTCCACTTTCACCAAGCATTAAAACCGGGTAATTTCCTACCCCTTTTTTTGCCAGTAAATTAAGATAACCTTTCAAATTAGAAAATGAAGTATTTTTATTTATAACAAAACTTTCATTTGTACTTTTACTTTCAAGCTCTAAAGGGATAAATTGTTCAGATAACAATTCTTCTATTGATATATCCTGTTGAATCACCAGCTCAGCTTCTTCAATCAATTCATCCAAAGGTATCTTAATTTTATCTTCACTAAATGTATTAAGATTGAATTCCTGGATAAACTGAACCAGCAATTTAAAATCAAAAGAAAGTATTTCTTCAAGATCACAGTAGTCATTAGCAGTGAAGATATTAGCATTATTTAACTCAATATTTTTTCTGGATAAAAGATTATCTACCTTTAGCTTTATATCTTCCATCATTCTACAAAAACGTGAATCAGGTCTTATTCTTGAAAGAATTTCCAGTAAAGTTTTATTCTGGGATACTTGCAGAGCAAGCTCAGCCAGGTTATTTTTTTCATCAAGCAATTTCTTTTGTAATTCAGCAAGTTCAATAAAATCAATCAATATAATTCCGTCTACACAATCACTGAATAATTTTTTTAATTCATTTCTAATCAGGCTGCGATCAAAAGTAAAATAATTTTCCGGGGCAAGTTCAGTCCATAATTTTGCTGTATCTACAAAATTAGGTTTTCTGCCTTTAATCTTCTTTAATAATGTAGCTGAAAGGACTATAAACATAGCCCTGTCCGTCAGGCTCCTGTTATGTATCTGCGGCAATGAATCATAGCTATTATTAATACCTGTTAATGTATAAAAAATGTATTTCTGCATAGTTTACTCTTAAAATTATTTTAAATACGACAATATTATTATGTAAGTTAAAATAATGATCATTTGTACATTCACACAATATCACATATTCACATGTTAATTCTAACTCACCATAATTTTTATAAAACGGGGTAACTTGGAATTAACACCCGCTCAGGTATAATTTATATTTATCTATCCTTTTTATACCCGTTAAGGTATAATTAAAGCTAATAATATATATTTACACCCGAAAGGGTATATTAATGAGTTCAACAGAAAATATATCAAAATTTCTTAAAGAAAAGCGAAAAAAGGCTGGCCTTACTCAACCTGAATTAGCTAGTAAAGCTGGAGTAGGCTTACGTTTTATCAGGGAATTAGAACAAGGAAAAAATACTTTAAGGATTGATAAGGTCAATCAGGTTCTTCTTCTATTTGGACATGAGTTAGGGCCACTACCTGTTAATCGTGAGGAATTACTTGATGAGAAAAGCTAATATCTATATATATGAGCAACTGGCAGGTTTATTAATTGAAAACGAAGAGGGATATACCTTTACTTATAATAATAATTACCTGTCTGATAAGAATGCAGAACCTGTAAGCCTTACACTGCCATTAACAGAAATTGAACATAAAAGCAGAACAATGTTTCCATTTTTTGATGGTTTAATACCTGAAGGCTGGCTTCTGGAAATAGCTGAAAAAAACTGGAAGCTTAACCCCAGGGATCGTATGGGATTATTACTGGCTTGTTGCTTTGATTGTATAGGTGCTGTAAGTATAGTAGAAGAAAAAAATGAATAAATGCCTTTATTGTTATAAGCAATTAAAAGAAAATGAAACTGATTTTCATAAATTATGCAGCCGTAAAATATTTGGTACAAACATTGCTCCTTTATTACCATATAATGAAGAGCAAATGTTGGAATTAGCTGATAGAGTGATAAAAAGTCAGGTTACTGTTACTGGTGTACAACCGAAGTTATCTCTTAATCTTGAAAAAATATCTGTTAATGATAGACCCCAGCGTTTTACAATAGTAGGATTATGGGGTGAATATATACTTAAGCCACCTACAAAGAAGTATCCTGATTTACCGGAAAATGAAGATTTAACGATGCATTTAGCTACCTTAAGCGGTATAAAAACAGTTCCACATTCTTTAATTAGATTGGAAAGTGGGAAACTTTCATATATTACAAAAAGGATTGACAGGTTAAATGGAAAAAAAATTCATATGGAAGATATGTGCCAGTTAACAGAAAAGCTGACTGAACAAAAATATCTTGGTTCTTATGAGCAAATTGCTAAAGTAATAATTAAATTTTCAGCTAACCCTTTACTTGATACTATTGATTTTTTTGAACAATTAATCTTTTGCTTCCTTACAGGTAATGCTGATATGCATTTAAAGAATTTTTCACTGATTAAACATAATAAAAATGAGTACATTTTAAGCCCTGCCTATGATCTGGTATCATCAGCTCTGGTCGTAAAAGAAGATGATGAGGACCTGGCTTTAACACTAAATGGTAAAAAGAAAAAAATTAAGCAGAAAGAATTTATTAAATCAATGGAATTATTTAAATTAGAACAAAAAGTAATTGCCAATATTTTTTCTAAATTCAATAAATCAATTCCTAAATGGTTAGCTTTTATTGAAATGTCTTTTTTACCTGAAAAAACCAAAGAAATATACAAAGAACTAATTATTGAAAGAGCAAATAGATTAGAAATTAATTAATTTAGCATAAGTGTATTGCCAGTAATGTTCCTAATGAAGAATTATTTTCAATATAGTCAATAAAATGTGAAAACATGTGAATATTAACTTATAAAAGCCCATATATGTTAAAATTAAATTTAATATTTTATGCAGTTTTTAATTTCTAATATATCAAAAGCCCGATAAGGAAAAACCTATGAAAAACAAAGCTCTATCATTAATATTTACCACTTTTTTTGTAATTGGTATAAATACTAATATATCTGTAAAAGCAGATGATTATTCACCTTCTACAGTTAAGCAAATAAGTAAGGATGATTATATTCAGCAAATATCCGGTAGTGCAAGAATTGATTGGACCAAACAGGAGGTTATAGTAACAGGTACAGGTGCTCCTCCGGAAAAAGGAAGTGCGGCTCAAAGAAGATTAATGTCAATCAGAGCTGCAAAGGTTGATGCTTATAGACAATTACTGGAAGTAATTGAAGGAGTTCATATTAATGCAGAAACTACTGTTAGAGATTTTGTTACCGAAAGTGATGTAATCAAAACGCAGGTTACAGGTATTGTAAAAGGAGCCACACAGGTTGGGCCACCAAAATATCTTTCTGATGGATCAGTTGAAGTTGTTATGACTATTAATATGTTTGGAAATAAAAGTGTTGCCAGTGTAATTATACCACCCGAAATTAAAGAAGAAGCAAAGATCCCGGTAGTACCTAGTAAAGTAGAACCGGCTACTGTTTCTGAAAATTATACCAGCCTTATTCTTGATTGTAAGGAGCTAGATGTCTTACCTGCAATGAGCCCGGCTATTTTTGATGCTGATGGTGGTGAACTATATGTGAGTAATCTTCCTATAGATCCTGATTATGTAATAAATCAGGGAATTGTAAGCTATGCCCGCTCAATCAGTCAGGCAGAAAAAAATGAAAGAGCCGGTAGTAATCCTTTAATAATTAAAGCTCAGGGTGTAAAGGGATTATTTAAATCAGATATGACTATAAGTAATACTGATGCAAAAAAACTTCTGGGAGCTGAAGAAAAAAATAGTTTTCTTAAAAACTTTAAAGTAATTATGATTTTAAAATAGTCATTTAATTTTCATATTTACACCCTGAGCTTTATTAGTTAACAGCTAAGTTCTGGAAATGGAAAAGGATAGAAATAACTTTTAAAATTACTTCGTGATATTTAAATAGAATTATTATTGATAGAAGTTAGTAATTCATCAACATGTTTATTCTGAGTATAAGT
>JACMQJ010000583.1 GCA_014377055.1 Candidatus Sericytochromatia bacterium | reverse complement strand
GATCATGGTAGTACGTTTGGTGGTAATCCTCTTGGCTGTGCAGTTTCAAAGACAGCTCTTGAAGTTTTGACAGATGAACATCTTGTTGAGAAATCTTTTGAAATGGGCGCTTATCTTATGGATAAACTAAAAAACCTCAATAACGATAAGGTTAAAGAAGTTAGAGGTAAAGGTCTTTTGATTGGTATCGAGCTACATATTAAAGCTAGACCTATCTGTGAAAAACTAAAAGAACTTGGTATGTTATGCAAAGATACACACGGAACAATTATTAGACTTACACCACCTTTGGTAATTAGCAAAGATGAAATTGATTGGGCTGTTGAGCAAATCAAAGAAGCATTATCATAATTTTTTAATAAAAATAAAAAGTAATCTATCTAGGTAGATTACTTTTTTTTATCATATATTTTTCATTTTTTATTTTAAATTAAAGGAAATCTTAGTTTGGGAATTACAGAATTAATCATAAGTTATTCAACAAAAATAATAGAAGCGACAGGATACTTGGGAGTTACAATCTTAATGATTTTTGAAAGTATGATTGCTCCTGTACCTAGTGAAGCAGTTATGCCATTTGCTGGTTTTTTGATTTATGAAGGTAAATTTAGTTGGCTTGGTGTAGGACTAGCTAGTACCTTGGGAAGTATTATAGGTTCTCTAACTTCTTATTATATCGGTCTGTATGGTGGTAAACCGTTAGTTGAAAAATTTGGTAAATATCTATTTCTTGATAAACATCATCTCGAGTTAACCGAAAAGTTTTTTGCCAAATATGGTGATGGGGCTGTCTTTTTTAGTAGATTTATTCCTGTTGTTCGTCATTTAATATCTGTACCTGCTGGTATTGGGGAAATGAATATAGGTAAGTTTTTACTTTATACAACAATAGGTGCAGGTATTTGGAATATGATTTTAACCTATGTTGGTTTTATTCTCAAAGAAAATTGGAATACAGTTAAGCAATATACAAAATATGGAGATATATTTATTGTTTTATTAATAGTAGTTGGACTAGGGTTTTTTATCTATAAAAGTATTAATAAAAAGAATAAACAGACTAGTTAAATTTTAATTAATAGATTAAACCTTGTAATAGTGACTATCTCTAATAAGATATAAAATTATTATAATTAAAAATTCCCATAAAAGTGGGCAATAATTTTAGGCTTAACTTTAACTTTAATTTTAAAAATGATGTACGGAATGTAGGTTATGATTTACTGGTTAAATATTTTGGTCAGAAAAAACTGCACTTAACTGATAAAGTTATCAAACAGGTCTTAGATAATATAAAAAAATCCTTTGAAGAAATTAAGATTATCGAAAACGTATAATTTATAAAGGATTAAGATAATGGTTTTAGAATACAACAAAAGTCTTAAGCAAGTTTCAAGAGATTTAAGAAGCAATATGACCCAAGCAGAAAAATTACTTTGGTCTAAGATAAGAAATAAACAGATAAATAATTTATTATTTTATAGGCAAAAGATTATCGGTAATTATATAGCTGATTTTTATTGTCATCAAATCAAGCTAGTAATTGAGGTTGACGGTTCTCAACATTATACAGATGAGGGAATCGAAAAAGATAAAATACGAGATGAATACATGGATAATTTAGGAATAAAAACTTTAAGATTTAGTAATAACGATATTTTGAGTAATATTGAGGGTGT
>JACMQJ010000582.1 GCA_014377055.1 Candidatus Sericytochromatia bacterium | reverse complement strand
CTATAAGCCGGATTAACCTCTATGACTTGTAATCCACTTTTTATTGATTGTGATTTTAATATTTCCTTGAATTTGGAATAAGCAAAACTGCTAATCATGTGATTGTAATTAAACTTTTTATCGCTTAATTTAAAGTTAGATGCAAGTTGTTTTTTCTTTTGAGTGAAGTCCAGCTTCTCTATGATGACTGGCTTACCTGTTTTCAACGATAAATCTGTAACAATCTTGATGGCATTACCTAATATATTCTGGGTTTTGTCTGTACTGATTTTACTTAAACCAACCCGACTTTTCTCATTCAATTTAAATTGATTATCAGCTATTGGAATATTTATTAAATAATTGCTATTGCTGTCTACTAATTTAAATTGTTTATTTTTAACTCTTTGATTATTAGTAATTTTAGTATTTACTGAATTATAAGTTTCAGGATTTAAATAAATATTAAAAGATTGTATTAATTTACCGGCTAAATCCACCTCTGTGACAGCTAAATGATTTTCATTTAAATCCACTCCGATTGAGCCTAATCCTATATCGGTAATTATTTCAGGCTCATTAACTTCTACAGTAAAATGAATTGACCATTTAGCATACTTGGGGGAATTTCTATCAATATTCTTGACAAACCTATAGGTGATAGGAATCGCTATTTTCTTTTTACGGGTTCTTGATAAGTCTTTTGCTTCAGTATTATTTAATTTTTTATTCGCTTTATTAGGTAAAATAAATATATCTGATTTAATATTTACTTCTATTATATATTTTCATAAATATCTTCACCCCATAACCCCATTATTTTTATCATTTAATTCATTTCTTGTTCAAAAAAATATTAAACATAATCAAGATAATATGAAGATAAGCTGGCTCTAGAATAGTAGGTGTAGAGTTACTGGTGAACTAAGTAAGCCTGAAGATGAAGTTAAGAAACGATAGAGAAGATCAGAAGAATAAATTACTCAATGCTGTTTAAGATAATCTGAGCAGAATCTTTCCATGATTTATTAATCATTAAATTATGTCCTCCCTCAACTACATGAAGCTTTGCTCTATAATGATGTGAAGCTTTTTTATTCCAAGCCAAAGGAATTACTTTGTCTTGAGTTCCAGCTACAAAAATTAACTCTGATTTAATATTTTCTGTATCTATTGGTTTTGCATCATTAAGCAGTCTATTTAAATTATTTTTTGCAACAAAACAATCTAATTGATCTTCAATTAAATTGACAAAACTTGAATCTAATGTTGATAGATTAAATGGTGGCATTGAAGCTAATAAAATTATCTTGTTATCAACTTCGTAATCTGCGGCATATTTTTGTAATAAAAATCCTCCCATAGAGTGACCTACCAGAACACATTTAGCTCCGCATTTTTCTTTCCAAAAATTAATTATTTCTAAGCACTCTTCTAGCGAGTAATTATCATCTTTTTTAGACTTGCCATGATTAGGTAATGAAATAGCAACAGTATTTATATTTTCTTTAGCAAAAAATGGCATAAAATTTCTTCTCCATTGCCAAGCATCACCTCCTGCACCGTGAACAAATAGTAGAGTAGGACTATTTGTGTCAACTTTTTTTTCAATAACTTCAATTCCATCTAAAAAATAATTTCCCATGATTTCTTCTTCTTCTACTTTTCCCACATTAAAAGACATCGTAACCTCATCTTCAAAAATAGAAATTTCACCATTCATTTTTTTTAATATTTTACGCATTGGATAATTTCTAGCTAGCGTATGAATATGGATTTTTTTTATAGATTTTTGTTTAGCCAAGTCAAATAAACATTCAAGCATTTTGTGTCCATCGCCATTAGCACGATATTTTTTATCAATTGAAATTCCCACTTCAGCTACAGCTATACCTTTTTCTTCATAAGAAACACCATGACAAAAACCAATTAATTTTTCGTCATTGAATAAGCCTACAATTAAATCTCTATTAAAATTTATTTTTAGAACATATTCTGTAATTTTTTCTGACACCATAAGATAGCCAAACCTAAGTGCTTGGTCTTCTTTATCCAAACCTCTTAGGTGACTCCATACTTCATTTCTTTGTAACCCACTTATTTTTTTTATTATATTCATAATTTATTGCACTGCAACATTTTTAATTTAATATAAATACTAACAAAATTTTTAAATTTTTGTCAATATTTATATTAAATTAAAAGTAAAAAATTAAGTAAGCTTAATTTGATATTAAAACTTAAAAAATTATCAATCGGCAAAGATTACGCCTTGTTATTGGTTAAATTAGTTGATGCATTAAGAATCAAACATCATCAACTAAATCAAATTTTTAATTTGTTTTTAAAATTATTGATATTTTGCAAATTAATACATTAATAAATCAAATTTTTAATTTACAAAATTTTAAAAAGATATATAATTTTTTTTAAATTAGGATTAACTATGAAAACATACAAATTTAAAATTTATCGCTACAACCCAGACTCGGACACTAAACCATATATGCAAGACATAGAGTTAACTTTAGATGGAAGCGATAGAATGCTTTTAGATGTTTTAATGAAATTAAAAGCTAAAGATCCTACACTTTCCTTTAGGCGTTCATGCAGAGAAGGTGTCAGCGGATCGGATGCTATGAACATAAATGGAAAAAACGGTTTAGCATG
>JACMQJ010000581.1 GCA_014377055.1 Candidatus Sericytochromatia bacterium | reverse complement strand
TTAAGAGTAATGACTTCAGTGATACTTATGGAGTACGTTTTATTGACGGACCTTTAGCTGGTTTATTATCAAGAGCTGTAGTAATTATTGATGAAAAAGGTCATGTTATATATACAGAACAAGTTGATGAAATAGGTCATGAGCCAAATTATGAAAATGTTATAAATAACCTAAAATAAGAATCATGGATTTAATTGACTAAAGGATTAGCACAGATTTTTTATTACATAAACGGATAAAACTGAATTTAAGTTTTTGAACAATTATATTTATTTATCTTTATTCGTTTTTTTATTTGGGTTATTCATAGCTAAGAATCTTTTTTAACTCTTAAATTCTTTTGGGATGACTTTATCTTTATATCTGAGTTTCTAAGGGAGGCGTAGAGCCTTCTGGTAAATCAAAGAGCCATTCCCAAAAATTTTTCTTTTTAGCTTCTGGCTTTTTTCGTTTCTTCTTCTTTTTTCGTTCTTCTTGCTTTAAGTTATTTCGAGCTTGTTCAGCCTCAGCATTTGGTAGTATTGTCGCAAATGGGTTATAAACCTCCATTTTTGAAAGTTGCATACCATCAGCACCATAAGGCATTTTATGAACGATTTGTTCTATAATTGGTGTAGCTTTAAGATTAGTACTTTCAAGTCTAGCGGCTTGATTACTTTTAGCAATTTCAGCTTTCATTCCTGCCGATTCAGAAATAAATACGATAGGTTTAAAATCACTCATAGCTAACTACCTTTTATTTTTAAGATTTTTCTTTTAGAGATTTAATCAGTTTGACCACTCTATTTGACCAATAAGGATCCTTTTTTAATTCTTCCATTATGTGACTAACTAGTTTTTGATTATTTGCTATCTTGGAGTTAAATTCTTTCTTTATGACTTCTTCGACAACTTTTGGAAAAACATATTCCTTTTCACCATCTTCTATATGCTCTTTGGTAACATTATAGACAACTGACTGCGGCTTTTCACCTTTTTTTTTGACCAAAAAATTAAGAGCCACTTGACCCTCATTTCCTATTTTTTTTTGATTTTTGGATATAAGGTTAGTAATTTCTTCTAGTAGTTCATCATCTGATTTTTCTAGGTCTAAGACCAGATCTTTTGACTCTTCGGACATTTATTAACCTCACTTAAGTATAATTTAGATTTTTATTAAATTATACTATAAACTAAAATTATTTAGCTTCTGGATTTCCTCTAAGGAAATTAAGTATGTTGTGAGCAACATGTTCTATTGCTTTTTCAGCTATCTTTGCAGCATCACCAATATTATCAGCTGCACCTTTTACAACAGAAGCACCAACTGAAGCTGCCTTAGCAACAGACTTTTCAGTACTATCTACAAAACTAACTACATTAGCAGGATTTGTTGATTTAGCAGAAGAGTTAGTTAATCTAAGAACACTTTCTGTTGCAATCCCAGCTGCGGCAGCAACTAAAGCAACTGGTAATAATACAGCCCCTGTAACAGCTCCAGCTACAACAGCAGCTGTATTAGCAACTGTAGTTCTTTCTGGTTGTTGTTGTGGTACTCTACCTGCACCTGTTACACCTGACATAATATTTTCCTCCAAACCAATCATTATATATTTTTTACTTAAATCTAAATTAACTAAAACTTAGTTTAAAATTATCGCTCTTAAACTTTGCTTATACTATATCTTATAGATTATCTGAAAATAAACTTGCTAAATAAAAGCACATTTTTAATATTTGCTAAAAAAACTTTATGGATATAATAGGTTTTGAGACTTTGATCACAATATTAATAAATATTCAAAAAGAAAGAGGCTTCGTTTTATAAAACGAAGCCTCTTTCTTATCCCATCTTTTATATTAGAAGGTTAGGAGGGATTGGGAGTGAGTTCCTTAGAATCTAAATCTTAGGTTAGCAATACCACCAATATCTCCATAAACTTGTGTGTTACCAGTTAATACATATCTTGTATCTTTATAACCTAATTGAACAGAGAATAATGTGTAAGCAGGTATGGTAATACCAGCGAAACCTTCATTTCTCCATTGTACATTATTGGTAAAACCAGCTTGTGCAAACGGATAGTATACAAATGTATCTTCACCAAATATGCTTAAGACACTTCCTAAAGGAATTTCTAGGGCGGCTCTTGCTCTAGGACCATGATTAGCATAAGTATAATTTGTACCCATCCATCTCATATAGTCATAACCAACACCAATGTATAATGAAGCATCTTCTTCACTTTCATTACCAAATATTCTCCAACCTAAGTCAGCACCAGTTCTCAATCTTGTTAAACCAGGTACTTTGGTGAAAGGAACAAATTCGTTTCCGTAGATTGAATAATCTAAGTTACCACCAATTTGGAATGCACCAAATCTTAAATCAAGCTGTGCAGATGGTATATATATTAAACCTAATTGTTTCTGTGTATTGTCTGTATAACCAGTTGTTACACCACCACCAAGCTTAAGATCAAATGTGCTTAGAGGTTTTTTGGTAGGAATAACTGGAGTTGCTGTCGGTTCTGGAGTTGGAACTTCAGTTGGCATAACAGTTGGTACTGCTGTTGGTTCTGGAGTCGCAACATTAGCAGCAATAAGATATTTATCAACATAATCAACAAATTTTCTTAATACAGCAGCTAATTCATATCTAGTTAATGTTTGATAGCCTTTGAATGAGTTATCAGGATAGCCTGTCATTATACCAGTATTGTTAACAATATTTTTGATAGCAGGTGTTGCCCAATGTTCTTCTTTAACATCTGTTAAAGCATCAGCTCTATTATTAGGATCATATGAACTTCTACCAATTTTTTTGACTAGTAAAGAAATATAATTGTTTAATTCAAAAGCTAACTCATAACGAGTCATTTTTTCATTACCCATGAATTTGTTACCAGGCATTGATTGCATAATACCATATTCATTAACTACACTGCTAACATTAGCACTGTTGTTTGAATCAACATCTGTTAATGTTACTTGTCTTTTGTCACCAGTTACTTTTAAATCTTTTCCTGTTGAACTTTCAAGTTTTTTAGCAGTATTGTAAAAAGCTTGTGCTACTTCGTATCTGGTAGTTGTATCATTACCCATGAATCTTGTAGCTGTTTTAGGTGCTAAAACGCCTAAATCTTGAACTACAGTTTTAACTGCATCATAAGCCCAATGATTAGGTGTAACGTCTACTAAATTGTCAACATTAACTGAACCAGCCATTTCAGCTGCTACAGCTTGTGAACTTGTACCTGTCATTTGAACTGAAACTAGAAGCGTACTCGCTAAAAGTAAGCTAATAATTTTTTTACTCATTGTCATCTCTTTGGATCTCCCTAGTTGTTGCAAATATATCTATTATATTTCTAAATATTACTAAAAATTTAGATTAATCTTTTATGTCACTTATTAGCTTTAAGCTTTAAATGATCTATTACTTTTGGCGTTGAAATTGAGGTTACAAATGGGTAGTTAACACTAACTTTGTTATCCTTAAAATTTTCAACACCTGTTTTTAAGCCTGTACTAAATGCTTTTGAGTACTTAGCTGAACGGCTTAAGAATAAATAAAAAGTATGTTTAATAACATCTTGGCTGACATTCAAGTTTCCTTTAAGGTTATCAACTGTTGCAATTGCCTCATCAGTTTTTTCTTTAACATCCTTAAATATATCATCAGCTCTTCCAGTCATCTGTTCAACATTACCTGTAATTACTTCTACATTATTTATGACAGGTTCTAAATCTTTTTTGAACTCACCAAGTGTTATCTCGGCTACCTTCAGTGTATTCTGGAGTTGCATTAGAAGCTTTGCAACAAAGAAGACCAAAACTGAGAATCCGATTGCTAATATTATCGCTAATATGTGCCATGTACTGAATGTTGAAGTTATCACGCTTTTAATTACCTACTGCTTACTTATTACACGTCTGCTTTATCTTCTTTTGCCTTTTCTTCTCCTACTTTTGCTTCTAAATCTTTTTTGTTCGCCTTGTCCGAGGTTTCAAAACTACCATGATTATTTTCTGGCTTATTTAGTTTACCAGATATTACATCAGTTTTGTCAATTTTAACAGAATTTTTTTCATCTGCAACCCCATTGCTAAAATTTTCAGACACAATATCTTGTGCTGCTTTACGCCCTGCATTAAAAGCCTCTGTTACTTTTTGTACAGTACTCTCGATATTTTTTGAAGCTTTATCAACCCCTTGGCTTAGAGATGTTTTTGTATCGTCTAAAATTTGTTTTGTTTTGTTTTGAGCATCAGACATATTTTCGGATAATTGATGTCTTGTCTCGTTACCTGATTTAGGTGCCAAAAATAAACCAACAATAGTACCAATTGCACTACCTAAGATTACACCGCCAGTAAAGGTTAGAAAATTACTTCCTTCCTGATTATCTGCCATATTCACAACCTCAATTAACTAGAATAGAAACATTACTTATAGTTTAGTATAAAGCTCGAAATAATTCCGTTACATTTATTAACAAATCTATAGTTAAATATTATATCACACATATTTATAAATGTTATTACTATTTATAAAAATAACTCAAAAAATAGATTTATTTCTCTAAACTAACTTTACAAAGTTTTATTTTAGCAGATACTTTTTTAATCTATTATTGATTTATAGCTTTTTGAATCAGATATATTTTATTTAAATTTTTTTTAGTTGTATAAATCAATACTGTGAAAATATTTAAGAATATATAGTACCGCAATTCAATAGTTCCAGATACTCATTTTGATTTATTGTAAGTTCAATATCAAACTTGAATATAAATAATTTAAGTCGCTTTTCATTGTGTAGCTTAGTTTGTAGTTAATAATAGAAAATGAAGTTCTTTCAGTTCGATTCATTTTATCATCAACTTTAGCAAAATTTAAAGCAGTAATGCAAGTATTAAAATGAAAAGTCAAAGCCTGTTGGTCTTTAGACATACAAACTTCTAAACCAAGGTGCTGCTTAGCATCTCTAAATAAAAACTCTATTTGAAATCTTT
>JACMQJ010000580.1 GCA_014377055.1 Candidatus Sericytochromatia bacterium | reverse complement strand
TAGTCATATAGCATATTTCCTTTTTCATCTATAAATTGAAAATAAATACTATCTTTAGTTACTTTAAACCAAGAAAAGCCAAAACTTGCTTTGGAAAATCTAGTGTTTTTACCACTAGATACAGGTCTTAAACCATCTCCACCACCACCTGAAACCATATAATTAACACCACATGTTTTATTGATATGCTCCAAATCATGATCATGACCTGAAAGATACATATCAACTTTATTACAAATAGTCTTATCTAGCATATTAGCTAGCTTTTGATCTGCATCTCCATGTAAACCATGTGAGTATCTTGGATGATGTGCAAAAACAAATTTCCAATGTGCTTGAGATTCTTTGATACCTTTAGCTAATGATTTTTCTTGTTTGTCATTAACTGCATTAGAGTCTATGGAAAAAAAATCTATATTGTTTTGGCTAAATGTATAAGTTCTATTGGGCATAATCCATTTGTCACTTTTTTTTGTATAGTCAATTTGTGCCTGTGTATCGCCCCTATAATCGTGATTTCCTAGAGTTGCATAAAATTTAAAATTTAAATTTTTATAAGGATCTTCAAATTTGTCTTTAAATTGAACATCATTAACATCTTTTACACCATTATAATAAATATTATCTCCTAACAATAAGCCAAAATCACAACCATCTTTTTTGCATTTTGCTTCGATTGCTCTGGCTACTTTGTATTGATTTGCATCACCTGTACCAAAGTCACCAAAAGCAACAAACCTTGTTTCATCTTTTGATTTAATACTTTTATCTTTGACCGAATTAATTTTGTAATGATTAAAATATACTTCATCTTTATGACTAACATTTTTTGCATAACATGATGATGAGGTTACTAAAATACACAAAGTTAAATAAAATTTTTTCATTAATATTCCTAATTATTTTTTAGCCAACTATTAAGTGAGCAAAAAAATTACACATATACTTTAAAAATTACACATTGTAATATATAATAATACAACTAAAGTCATTTTTATATAAAAAATATATTATAAAATCAGGCACATATTAAATTTGGCAAATAACTTTTTTAGAACTTTTATAAATTAATCAAAATTAGAATCAATTTTAAATAATAATCAAATGGAAGATAAAAAAAAACAAGAATTACTTGAGAGAATCATAAGCCTAGGTAAAGACTCATCTCTTGAAATAGCTAAGTCAATCATTGATCATTATAAAGTAAACTTAAAAGGTATTGACTATATTGATGAATTTTTAGAAATTGGTATGGATTATGATCGCTTTGGTGATTTTGAAAAAGCTTTAAGCATGTATCATAAAGCAGAAAAAAGAGCCTTAGCAATAGGTGACAGAGAAGGTTTAGGGACAATTTATAGCAATATTGGTGTGGTTCATAATAATACTAAAGATTATGATCAAGCACTTGAGTATTATCAAAAAGCACTCGAATTTATTGAAGAAGCAAAAAATGATCAAGAGCTAGGTATTTTATATAATAATATGGGCTATTTATACAAAAATATTTTAAAATACCGTGAATGTGTCGATTATTATATTCGCTCACTAACTTACTTAGACAAAGCAAATGATAAGTTTAGTATGACAGCCTCATATTATAATCTTGCAGAAGTTTTTGCAAAATTATTTGAATACGAAACAGCTATTAAATATATAGATAAATGTATTCAAATAGATAAAGAATTAAATTTGGTAACCCTA
>JACMQJ010000579.1 GCA_014377055.1 Candidatus Sericytochromatia bacterium | reverse complement strand
AATTACAAGTATTTTTCCTGTATTATTCATAAGTGCTGAAATGTGTGAAGTCTTTCCACCAGGAAATCCACAAAAATCAATAATATTATCATCAATACTAGGATTAACTATTTTTGAAACTATGCTAGCACCTAAATCTTGAATATACCAAAATCCCTCATAGTAACCATATATATCCTTAATTGAAATCTTGCTTTTTAGTTTGATTGTTTCTTCAACTGTCGTTCTTTCGTAGATTATCTCTAAATCATCCAGCTTTGCTAAAAACTCATTAACAGATATTTTAAGAGTATTAATTCGCAAAAATAAATCAGGCTCTAATGATAAGCTTTCTATTAATAAAGAGAGTTCTTGTTCTGAATAACTTTTAGACCAATAATTGATAATCCATTCAGGCATAGAATATTTGATACTTAATTTATTTTTTAAAGGTAAGTCCTCAATAGACTTTTTTAACTCATCTGATTTTCTAATAAAGTTTCTTAATACACCATTAACTAGTTTTACTGTTCCTTGATGTCCATATTTTTTTGCTAGATTTACAGACTCATTGACAGCAGCTGATTGAGGTATAGAAGGCATATAAGATATTTGGTATATACCTATTCTAAGAATATTTAGAATATTCTCTGGCAATTTATTAAAACTATTTTTAACTAGGTATTTAATATAATAGTCAATCTCAATTAAGTTTTTAAATGTGCCATTAGTCAATTCTTTAATAAAACTCAAATTTCGATTATCTGTCAAAGTAATCGTTTTTTCAAAAAGCTCTATCTGGTCTTGAAGTTGATAATCATTTTTAATTGATGATGATAAAAGATAAAGTGATATTTCTCTTAAGTTACTTAAATCAACATTTTTTATATTTAACATATTTTTTTTATAACAATCTATAATACAATTCAAATAATTCTACTATATCTTTAAAATAAATACTTATGTTTTAAGATGTCGAGTGAATTTTGTCTTTGAATATTAATATTAGCATATTGAATGTACCAATAATTTATTATTAGATTAAGTTCATATTTTGATTATCTGTTTATTTAAGCTGAACAATAAAGAGCGAAAAGCATGGATCGCCTTGAAGCAATGAAAATTTTTATTCGTGTTGCTGAATTAAAAAGTTTTACTAAACAACATTATTAGCATCTTCATGATTGCTGTTGTAAGTCAAAATAATGCCAATACCTTTTTTTGCGACATGTAAAGCAGCATTTTTACCTAATCCTCTGCTACCACCTGTTATTATTGCAATTTTAATAAGATCTCCTTTTAAAAATATTTTTCTAAATTAATTTATTACTAAATTCTCATAGACTTAATACTAAGTGTTTTATTCAAAATAATAAACAGCAAAAATATGAATTAACTGTTCATAAATTGTGAACAATCTAATAATTGCTCTAATTATTATAGATATTTATTTATGTAAGAGAAGAAGGCAGAGGTAAACCCGTCCACTGCGGGTTTTATGTGTGAAAATTAAATTTATTTTATTGATTATTTTTTACTTATACTATATTTACTTTTGACACTAAAATAAGCAAAAATACCTGATAGCATAGCTAAAATAATAATTAAATTGCTTAAAAAGTTAGTTCTCATATAATATTTTGAATAATTTGTAGATTTAAGGTTAAATAAAAATTTATCATCTTGCATAGCTTGTTTTAATGACTGATAAAACAAATCTATTGAATCATCTAAAATTAATTTACCAATATGTGGTTCAGCCTTAGCAGGATTACCAAAATAACCTTGTTGAAGAGCTGATTTAAAAGCAAAAGCTTTTTTGAAAATATTTTTTTGTGAAATATCAATGTGATTAAGTTCTTTATATTCTCTAACTAAGTCAGGACGAATGTGAAGCATAAAGGATGTTTCAAGCATTCCTCCGTGTATATCACCAGGACTTGCTTTAAAAATTTTATTTAACTCTTTGGTTGGTAAATCTTTCTTATTAAGTAAAATATTAGTAAAAGTATGTCCGAAAGGTGAAACTATTTTTGCCTTATATTTTTTATTTATATAATGTATCGCCTCATCAATAGTCACAAGATGCCTCAGACTACCATGAAAACCAGAAACAAAAATATATTTAAATCCTTTTTTTGTTAATGATGAAAGATATTCTACCAAAACTTTATAAATTGTTTTTTGCTTAAAACTAATGCTACCAACTCCAGGCATAAGACCCATACCCATTGTTATTGGAGGACAAAAAACTATTTTCCAATCAGGATAATCATGGGCAAATTTTTGTGCAACCCCTTCACTAATAACTTGACCTTCTAAAATGTCCATTCCTAAGGGAAGATGTGAACCATGATTTTCAATAGGTGAGAGATTTAAAAAAAATATAGTTTTATTTCTATCATACGATTTTAAATCAGAAGGACTCAACTCAATTAGTTGTAAAAAGTTGTTAGATGACATTAATTAACTTATTTTTTTAGGAAAATCCAAAATATTATCTCTAATTCGATTAACTGAGTTTGTAACTTTTTCTATTTTTGGAGAAAGACTTTTTACTTTTTCTCTCACATTATTAAACATATCTTCTAAGCTTTCTTCATAATCAAGATCGCTATTTTTTTTTACAAAATCGTCAGATACTTCTTTTATTTTCATTGCAATAGATGAAACTACTTCTGCTTCTAATAAAGCTGCATATTTAAAAAACTTTCCTAACATTAATTTACACCCTTTAATTTTTTATACAACAAACAATTACATTAATTGTATAATAAAAATAACAAATAAAGTATTTTACTTGAATTAAATACCTGATATCACAACATTTTTAATATAAAATTATTAAGATTCCACAAGCATTATACGAGCCCAACAAGACCACATCTTATCAATTCTTACTTTGCCATTTTCTATTTTAAAGCGTTCTCCATGGTTCAATAAATCAACTAAATATTTACCATTAACTTGTACATTAAACTCTAATGGTACTGATTGCTCAGATGAATTAACTGCAACTATAATAGTTTCGTTATTTGATTGTCTGGAAAAGGCAAATTGTTCATGATTAACAAATAACTCTGTATATTTTCCATGACGTAATGCGTGATGGTTATGTCGTATTTTTGAAAAATCAGAAATTGCTTTGACAAGATCTTTATTTTTATTTCTTTTGTCAACTTTATTTAAATCCAAAGAAGGTCTTAAAGTATGATCACTATTACGTTTTCTCTTACCTTTTAATCCCCATTCACTACCGTAGTAAATAGACGGTATTCCTGGCATAGTCATAAGTAAAGCATATAAAGGATATAAATGCGACTGATTTTTTAGAATACTCGCAACCCTATTCACATCATGATTATCAACAAAATTATAGAGAGGAAGGTGACCATAAATTTTTTCTTTGCCAAATTGTTTATTTAGCGAATGGGCTATCTCGTAATAATTTTTGTCATTATGACTTGAGTATAGACCTTTGTAACATTCATAATTGGTTACTGAATCAAGTGTATGTTCATTAGCCCAAGTTCTGTAATCACCATGAATAATTTCTCCTTTTAACCAAAAATCAGGTTTTATTTTTTTACAAAAATCAGCTAACTCTCTTAAAAAATCTAGTCTAAGACAATCAGCCGCATCAAGTCTTAAACCATCAATACCAAGCTCTCTAATCCACATTTCAACAGCTTTAAATAAATGTTCTTTAACATAATAATTTTTAAGATTTAATTTAACTAAATTATAATGACCATTCCAAGCTTTATAAGTAAATGGATCACCATAAGGACTTTTTTGTCCAAACTTTAATCCTTCAAACCAGTCACAATAAAGTGAATTTCGACCATTTTTTAAAACATCTTGAAAAGCCCAAAAATTTCTACCAACATGATTAAAAACACCATCAAGAATAACTCTGATACCTCTTTGATGTAACGTATAAATTAGTTTTGCTAGAGTTTCTCTATTACCGAGACGACGATCAACATGATAATAATCTGCTGTATCATAACCATGTGTGTCAGAATCAAATACAGGCCCTAGATATAAAGCATTTATCCCCATACTTTGAAAATGATCAATCCAATCATATATTTTGATCAGTCGATGATAAATAGGAGCATGAAAATTATTATTTGTTGGTGCATCACAAAATCCTAAAGGATAGATATGATAAAAAAATGAATCATAAGCCCAATGTGTCATTAAAAAACCTCTTTTATACTTACCGTTAGGTATAAATATTATATGTAAAAACTAAAATATTAAAAATGAAATATATATGTATCTATTTTTATGAATAAATACCGTGCATAAATTGATGAACAGCTTTATAAATACACTCTTCATTTAACTCTAAAGAATCATCTAAGAATAGTCCTATATAGGTATTAATCATACCTAAAAATGTTGAAGCATAGATACAATGTCGTCCCTTCATATTGCCATGATCTTGTGATGCTGAGATAAATAAATCTTCAATGATCTTGTATTGATAAGTGTTCATGGTAGTTACAGATTCTGCTATCAGGCTTTTTTTTGGTGAATAAATCATTGATAACTGCATTCTATAAAATTGAGGATTTTCTTTACTAAAATTAAAATAGGTCATAACTATTCGATACAAAGTCAACGGTAAGTCGCCCTGATATACAATAACATCTTTTAGCTTACAAAATAAGCGATCAAAATACTCTTTGAGTAAAGCATCTAAAAGCCCCTGTTTATTACCAAAATAATGATACATTGTTGGTTTACTAATTTCTGATTTGTCAACAATTTCTTGTATACCTACAGCATCATAACCCTTATCACTGAATAGCTCTAAAGCACAAAGTAAAATTTTTGAACGATTATCCATAAGCCCTAAATACTATTAATTTTAAAAAAGTTACTAACTAATATACCATTTGGTATATAGATATGCAATACATTTATACAAATGTTTAAATCAACTGGACAGATAATCTTTAACAACATCAGACCATTCAGGGATTAAATAATTCAGTTCTTTGGAGAGCTTTTGATTACTCATTGCTGAAAAACCAGGTCTTTTGGCAGGTAAATTAAAGCTTGCTATGTCTACAGGCTCAATAATATTACTTAAATTAGATATTTTTAAAATGTATTTTGCATATTCATATCTTGAGCAACACCCTGAGTTTGTGAGATGGAATTTACCATTTAATCCACTATCAATAGCTCTAAAAGTTAAATCCACTATGGTTTTGGTTGAAGTTGGTATAGAGATTTCATTAAAACTTACTTTTAAAGTATTGTTATTTTTTGTCCATTGTAAAAACTTATAAATAAAATTTTGCAGACCTTCACCAAAAACCCAACTAGTCCTAAATAATAGACTATTAGAATAATTATCTAAAAAAGTCTCACCAAGATATTTACTTTTACCATATTCATTTAATGGATTTACTAGGTCATTTTCTTCATATAAACCTAAATCTTTTTTGCCATCAAAAACATAATCTGTACTGTAGTGAATTATTAAGGAATTATATTTTTTACAAGCAAAAACTAAATTGTTAACACCTAAACCATTGGTCTTATAAGCTAAGTTATAATTTTTTTCAGCCAAATCAACTTGATTATAAGCAGATGTATTAATAACAATCTCAGGCTTTATTTGCTCAATTAATTCTACTATTTTATAAGTATCAGAAACATCTAGTTGATGATGGTCAAAAGCAACAAAATCAAAATTATTCTTAGTTAATTGTCTAACAAATTCAGTACCTAACTGACCATTCTTACCAATAATAAGATATTTAGTCAATTTAATATGCCTTTTTCCAATAATCTTCAATTACAGACATTTTAGTTTTTAGCCATTCTATATTGTTTAGATACCAACTGACAGTGTTTCGTATGCCTTCATCAAATTTTATTTTTGCTGACCACTCTAACTCGCTATTTATTTTATCAAAATTAAGTGAATATCTAAAATCATGTCCTGGTCTATCTTTTACAAACTCAATTAAGTCCTCAGATTTATTAAGAATATTAAGAATACTCTTAACTACATCAATATTTCTTTTTTCTTGACCACTACCAACATTATATATTTCGTTTATTTTACCTTTTTTGATAATAGTATGAACAGCTTGAGCACAATCTTCAACATGTAACCATTCTCTTATATTTTCACCTTTACCATAGACAGGTATTTTTTGGTTGTTTAGAGCTTTTAAGATCACTACAGGAAGTAACTTTTCTGGATATTGCCATTGTCCATAATTATTTGACGGTCTTACTGTAATAACAGGTAATTTAAAGGTTCTATAATATGCTCTACCAAGCATATCAGCTGAAGCTTTACTTACAGAATATGATGAGCTTGGATTTATTGGCGTATTTTCAAAAAATTGTCCTTCTTCGCCCAAATCTCCATAAACTTCGTCTGTAGCAATATTAATAAACTTTTCTAAATCATATTTTTTTGCAATATCTAGTAATATTTGTGTCCCTTTGACATTGGTATCAATAAAAGGTGTTGCATCAAAAATACTTCTATCAACATGACTCTCTGCCGCCCAATGTACTACAATATCAGGCTTTTCAGTTTTAAAAATATGACCCAAAAAATCTTTATTAGTAATGTCACAATGATAAAATTTAATATCTTTTTCGACAGACTTTAATCTTTCAAAATCTCCAGCATAAGTTATTTTGTCAACAACTACAGTTTCAAGATTATTTTTTATTGACTGCCTGACAAATTCACTACCAATAAAACCTGCTCCACCAGTAACTAAAAGCTTCAAAAATAACTCCTTTTTAGATGAAACTAAATTTCTTCATCTTCATCTATCAATTGTGACTCATCATCTGTAAGCTGAATTTTTATTGATTCAGTTTTCATTTTTAGATAAGGGTCTAATGCTCTTAATACTTGATCTTTTCCCAATCCTTTTTCTGCTGAGGTAACAACTAACTCGACATCAGGAATAAGATTTTTGTAGTATTCAAATTGATTTTTTCTATCTGATTGATTTAATTTGTCTGATTTTGTAAGTAATACAGCATAAGGGACACTATAATAATTTAAAAACTCGATCATGGTCTTATCTATATCTTTAAATTCATGTCTTATATCAATTAATAACAAAAGTAATTTTAAGTTTGGATTTGATTTTAAATAATCGTCTATAAACACTTTCCAACTTTCTTGCTCTGACTTTGAAACTTTTGCATATCCATAACCTGGAAGATCTACAAGATAAAAGTTATCATTGATTAAAAAATAGTTTATTAGTCTAGTTTTACCAGGAGTTGAGGAAGTTTTAGCAAGTCCTCTTTTATTTAAAATAGAGTTGATTAGAGAAGATTTACCAACATTTGATCTACCCAAAATGGCTATTTCTGATAAAACTCTTTTTGGATAACCTTTTTTGCTGGTTGCACTGGTTATAAATTCGGAACTGATAATTTTCATGATTTAAGTTAATACGGGGTTAATTATAATTTAATTTTTATATAAAATGAGTAAGTCAATCTATTATATTATCTATTACTTAAATTGTATAGAGATTATTTTTATCGGGTATTTTTCATTATGAAAAGATAATGCAAACCTACACAGCTTTATTACGTGGAATCAATGTTAGCGGTCACAATAAAATAAAAATGTCTGACCTCTCCTTATTATTTGAAAGTTTGGATTTTAAGGGTATAAAAACTTATATTCAAAGTGGAAATGTTATTTTTCAAGGTGAAAATTTAAACCATCAAGAATTAGAAAAAAAGATTTCAGATAAAATATTTGAAGTTTTTTCTTTTAAAGTCTCAATAATCATAAAAACTGTCGAACAGTTAAAAAATATTATTCAAAATAACCCATTTATAAAGGATAAAAATGAGGATATTAACAATTTATATTTAACTTTTCTATCTGATAAACCTGATAACGATCATCTTGATAGAATTAAATCTCTAAATTATGGCTCTGATGAATTTATCGTATCGGATCAAGTAATCTACTTATTTTGCTCAAATGGTTATGGTAAGACTAAATTAACCAATAATTTTTTTGAAAGTAAATTAAAATTAATTGCCACAACTAGAAACTGGAAAACTATTAACACATTAATCTCTATTATTGATCTATAATATTAAGATATATTAAGATAAAAATTTTGATTTAGGAGAAAAATATGAGAGTAAAAGAAATCATGACAGTTAACATTGCGTACTGTACACCAGAAACCAGTTTAAAAGACGTAGCCAAATTAATGCTTGAGGATGATTGTGGAGCAATACCAGTATTAGAGAATAAACAAAGTTGGAAGCCAGTAGGTATTATAACTGATAGAGATATAGTAACTAGAGCTGTCGCAAAGGGGCATAATCCTGTAGATATGAAAGCTTCTGATTGTATGACAAAGGAAGTTTTTACAGTTAATCCTGATGATGAAATTGAAGTTTGTTACCATGTAATGATGAATCATAAAGTAAGAAGAGTTTTAGTAGTTGATGAAGATGGTCGTTGTAAAGGAATCGTTGCACAAGCAGATTTAGCTAATCAAGTGCCAGATGCTGAAGCAGAGAGCGTTATAGAAGTTATTTCTCAACCAGCATAAAACTAAAATTTGTCCATAACTAAACTCAAATGTATAATCAATTTATACTCAAGTAAAATTGGTTTGCAGTTTTTTAGCTAAACAATGGGTTTAAACCCATTGTTTACAGACATAGAAACTTTACAGATCAATTTTGAATAAGTATAAATTGATTTAAATTAAAAGGTTATAGATTTGAGCGGATTAGACATAATTATAGTTATAGTTTTTGCTTATAACATCGTTTTGGGTGTAACAAAGGGATTCTTAAAATCCTTATTTGGCATAGCCTCATTTGTATTAGCAACAATTCTTGCACCTTTGTTTCAAGGAATAATGGTAAGCTTAATTCAAAGTTATTTTAATACTCCTCAAGAGCTAACAAAAATATTAGGATTAGGCTTTAGTTGGTTTTTTGTTTATACCATACTAAGTATAGTTGCTAGTATTATTATTAAAGGAATGAATAAAACCCCTCTAAAAATATTAGACAGAATAGCAGGTGTTTTAGTTGGTCTTTT
>JACMQJ010000110.1 GCA_014377055.1 Candidatus Sericytochromatia bacterium | reverse complement strand
TATAAACCATTAAAAACTACTTTTTATAGGTGAGATAATTCTATTAATATGCTCATTTTTATGGTCATCTACTTTAAAAACTTAAGTCTTTTTCTATGATACGTTCTCCCTAAATTTAGAATAACACCCAACCTTGAGAAATAATATATGCTTTAGCTCTAGCTTCCTGATCTCCTAAAGAAGTATTATCTTTCTGACTTTCAGAACTGACACGAACATATATTACTGCCTTTACTGTTTTCTTACTAATTACTAGCAATTATAAAGTTATAACTTTTATAAATTTCAGCTATTATCAATGTTTCTTAAGCCAATCACAGGACGCACTATTAGATAAATCGCATGATTTTTTATAATTACTTTTTGCTTGAATAAGGTCTCCCTTTTTCTCATTAGTTTTAGCCATACCATAATATATTAAATCTTTGTTACTATCTATGTTATTTAAAGCAGTATTATAAACTTCAAAAGCTTTATCATACTGCTTATTATTGGCATAAAGTTCGCCAAGATTATAATAGCTGTCAGAAAATTTAGGAGATATTTTTATCGAAGTCTCAAAAGCTTTAGCCGCATCATCGTTTTTACCTTGACCCTCATAGGCATTACCTAAACTCATGTAATTAATAGATTTTCTTAAATTATTTTTAGATAAATCTATTGCTGAATTAAGATTATTCACAGCTTCATCATACTTTTTTAGTTTAGTAAGATTTCTGGCTAAACCTGAATACATCATTTCTTTATGATAGTCTTTTACTGGTAAACTAAGACCCTTATTATATAATTTAATTGCTTCATCATATCTATGATTTTTATAATAAAATGTTCCTAAATTGATATAGGAACTATAATCAACCTTTTCACTATTGATTGCCTTATTATAACTCTCTTCAGCTTCTGGCTTTTTGCCTAATTCTTCATAGGTATGACCTATCATTGTATATGCAGTTGAGTCGCTTATACCACCGCCACCTACAGCAGCTTTATAAGCAGAGAGAGCATTATCATATTGTTTATTTTGATTATATAAAGTACCTAGGTTAAGATAAATGTCTTTATTCTCTTTAGAATTTTTTATACCTTGTTTGTAAATATTAATAGCCTGTTGAGTTTTACCTTGATCAGCATAGATTACACCTAAATTAAGATAAGGATACTGAAAGCTTGGGTTCATAGTAGTAATTTTATTATAAATTTTTATTTCTTCATTTGTATTGTTGTTTTTATGATAAGCATTAGCAAGTAAATATAATAAACCTGTATCATTAGGATTATTTTTAACTTCTTCGGATAATTTTTTAATATCGGTATAGTTATCTTTGGTTATGCCACTAGGAGTAGCAAAGGCTGGTGATAAAAATGAGCTAGATAACAATGCTACTAAAATTGTTTTTTTCAATTTGTAATCCTTTATAAAAAATGAACATAGGATATTTATCTTAGCACAATAAAATAGATATTTTGGTTATATGGAGAGTTAGCGAAAATATGTTTTTTTATAGATGGGTATTATCCTAAATTTGGAGTAAATGTTCCATAGGAAATAATAGTACATGTATTCAGTTTTTAAAACTCTTTGCTTGAATAATAAAATGTCATAAATTTAAGGATTACATAATACTTTAACAATTAAGAGAATAAATTAACCTAAAAATAAGTATATTTCATAGTGATAGAGGTAGTCAATATACCTCTAATGAAGTCAAAAAATTATTGTCTGATTTAGGTTTAAAGCAAAGTATGTCAAGAAAAGGTAATTGTTGGGATAACGCTGTTGCTGAAAGTTTTTTTAAAACACTGAAATATGACGGTAACATAAAAAAAGTTTTTACTACTAGACAAGAAGCTAGGATAGCTATATTTGAGTTTATTGAGGTCTTTTACAATAAAAAAAGAAGGCATTCTACATTAGGATACTTAACTCCCAATGAGGCTGAATTATTGTATTCTAATATACTACGTTAAGTTATATTATATCTGTCCAACTTTTCGGGTGTAATCCACATCAAAGCATTTACTATTGAACTAAATGTAGAAAAGTTTTTTGGAAAATATATTCGTAAACAATTTATTATTGAAAATAATTCTGGCATAATTACTTTAGCTCCTGTTTTTTAACTTTGGTTTTGCTAAATTAATTTTAATACAGGAGCTTACCTTTATATATCTTTAGTAATAAATGTTTCGGAACTGTCTATGGTATTGTCACTATTGTTAAATATAAAAAAAAACAATAAAATATATAACTTAGAATTGTATCAACATTGTTTTAAAGGAAGAATATGGATTACAGAATAGAAACTGATAGCATGGGAGAAATTAATGTTCCCACAGATAAATATTATGGGGCTCAAACAGCTCGCTCACTAATGAATTTTAAGATTGGTGGTGATAGATTTCCACGTGAAATTATTAGAGCTTTAGGCATAGTAAAAAAAGCTGCTGCTATGACCAACAATCAACTTGGTACTCTAACATCCGAAAAATCAGAGCTAATGATTAAAGCAGCAGATGAGGTAATATCAGGAACACTTGATGATCATTTCCCATTGGTTGTTTGGCAAACTGGTAGTGGTACTCAAAGTAATATGAATGCTAATGAAGTTATTTCTAATCGTGCTATACAATTATCAGGTGGAGAAATGGGTAGTAAAAAACCTATACATCCAAATGATGATGTCAATAAAGCTCAATCATCAAACGATACATTTCCGACAGCAATGCACATTGCAGCAGCTGAACAAATTAATAAAAAGCTAATACCAATGGTTAAACAATTACGTGATACATTATCCAATAAGTCAAAAGAATTTGATAATATCATTAAAATTGGTAGAACCCATCTAATGGATGCTGTACCTTTAACGCTTGGTCAAGAATTTTCTGGATATGTTCATCAATTAGATAAAAATATTGAAAGAATAAATCTTGTATTGACTGATTTATACGAATTAGCTTTGGGTGGAACTGCCGTAGGAACAGGACTAAATACACATCCTGAATTTGCAGTTAGATCGGCAAAAAATATTGCTGACATTACAGGTCTTCCTTTTATAACAGCTCCTAATAAATTTGAAGCACTAGCTGCTCACGATGCCATTGTTTTTGCCAGTGGAGCATTAAAAACTTTGGCAGCATCTCTGATGAAAATAGCAAATGATGTTAGATGGCTTGCTTCTGGACCTAGATGTGGATTATTTGAGATCAGTATCCCAGAAAATGAACCGGGAAGTTCTATCATGCCTGGTAAAGTTAATCCAACTCAATCAGAGGCAATGACTATGGTATGTGCTCAAGTTATGGGTAATGATGTAGCTATAAATATTGGTGGTATGTCTGGTAACTTTGAATTAAATGTGTTTAAACCAGTAATTATCTTTAATTTGCTTAATTCTATTAGACTGTTAGCTGATGCTTGTGATTCATTTAATGAGCATTGTGCAGTAGGTATTGAAGCAAATAAAGAAAATATTGCAAATTTTGTTAATAATTCATTGATGCTTGTAACAGCTTTAAATCCTGTTATTGGTTATGATAATGCAGCAAAAGTAGCAAAAAAAGCTTTTAAAGAAAATATCAGTCTTAAAGAAGCCGCTGTTAACCTTGGACTTTTGACAGGTGAAAAATATGATGAATTTGTTAAACCAGAATTGATGGTTAATAAAAAGTAGTCAAAAAAGCTCTCGATTGAGGGCTTTTTTATTTTCAATATCTTTAAAAATTAATAAAATATCTACTCACACAAATAAAGATTAGATATTATATATTTTTAGTGAATAATATGGAAAAATAAATAGGAAGATTCAAAAATAAATATGGCTTCTAAAAGTACAAAAGAAAAAGATGCGGATACAGTTCCTAAAGTTAAAGTTGTTAAAGAGAAAACTGAAAAAAAAAGTAGCAAAAAAACCTCCTCTCACAAACTACAAATTAGAAATACAACTATGGCTGATTATGAAGATATAAGGGACATCATGGATCTTGTATATTCAAATCTCGGAGGAGCTTGGACAAAAAGACAATTTGCCGCTCAATTAATGAGATTTCCTGATGGTCAAATATGTATTGAAGATAACGGCAAGGTAGTTGCTGCAGCAATCAGCATGATTGTTGATTATGTTAAATTTGGAGATAAGCATACATATTGGCAAATTACTGGAAAAGGATTT
>JACMQJ010000578.1 GCA_014377055.1 Candidatus Sericytochromatia bacterium | reverse complement strand
ATTTATTTTTCTTTTTTATCAATAAAGATTAAAGTGACTTATTTAACATTTATGATATGTTTCTATAAAACCACTTAATTCAGATAAAAATAATAATAGAATTATAAAAAAAAATATTATTTTAATAATTCTATTATTACATTTATAAACAAAAAAAATATTAAATATTAGTGATATAAATACAAAGACACTAAAAAATCTATAATCATATATATCTTTTGTAGATATATATGAGTCACAACTTATTGTAGGTCTACTATTGATAATACATAATAAAAAAGTAATTAAAGTAATGGTAAAAACCTTAATCATTTACTTTAACAATTCAGAAATATTTTTGAAATTACTTACTATACCTTGATTATATCCAAATCCTTTTCCTGATAATCTTTTCCTTGTATCTCCTGGACCAGCATTGTACCTAGTTGCAATAATTGCTAATTCATAATTCGATAGAGCATCAAAAGGCTTATTTTTAAAATCTATTTGTTTTAAGTCTTTTAAATGTTTTGCACATATAAATATTGCCTCTTTTGGATTTTCTAAACTTTTTATTATTTCTTCTTCTTGCTTATCAGATACATTGTATGAGTATCCTAAACTTTCTTTTGCTCTTCTTACTTGGATACTAACATTACCAAAAGATGTTAATTGCTTATCAACTGATAGATTATTTAATTTGGGGATATTTTTTATAAGTGGCTTTATTGAATCAGGTGTATTTTTTCTAGCGGCATAAGAAGCATCATCCATGATGTATGGATATCCACCTACTTCTTTATGGATAACGCCAGCTAATAATTTTTCAGGTAGACCATATAATTTTGATGCTTCTTTTATTACTTCCTTATGAGATTTTATGTAATTGTTCTTAAATTCATTTATAAAATCTTCGCCTTTTGATGGATCTAAAGCTAAACCTATATTATTAGTAGCACTTATACTTAATTTACTTTTTGCTAAATAAATAATTGAGTCAGAATTACCCCATTCTTTATCATCTTTTGATATATTAACTTTACTTGTACTATCAATAATTTTAAGATGCTCATTGCTTCTAAAGGTATTATTCTCTAAACTCAATATTTTATTGTGTATTTCTTTTGAGGTCTTAGTACTTGAAAAGCTCTGTACTCTCGTTATATCTTCTTTTGAAATTCCATAAGGAGGTAATGTTATATTAGAAAAACTTTTTACTTCTTTATTTAAAAATAGGTCTAAATTTTGTACAACTCTATCTATTATTAACTTTTCTCCTAATGAGAAATTAGGACTTCTTAAACTTTTTTCCAAACTTACTAAATCTATTCTTCCATCTTTATTTTTTAAATTATCGAAATTATTTCCTAAGAAATCACATATAACTTTTGTTGGTATTTTTGATTTAAAGTTTTCTTCTTTACTATCTGAAATAGTTATATTTTTGTTAGATATTTTTAAGTCAAAATTTATTATATTTCCTTTAGGTTCAAATTCTGATAAATTTAAATTTAGTTTTTTATCTAAACAATCTTCAATTTTATTTAATAAATCTATTTCACCTTTTGTTTTATTACCATCAGACATTACTGATGATTTTATTTTTTCAAACTCTTTCTTATCTATTTTATTATCATTTTTTAATGATCTATATAATTCTTTTAAGGTTTCACTTCCTATTTGTTTGTAACTTCCTTCTATTCCCATAATCTAACACCTTTGTTTTACGGTATATATAAGATTTATGCTATATTCTTTGCCTATGTATATCTTAGATAGAATATACTTATTTTTAATTTACTTTCGTCTGTAAAAGTTATCGAATCCCTAACAGATAAATCTATTATAACTTATTCAATTACCATTTCATCAACTATTTTTTAGAAATATTACTTGTCTAACTACCAGTCCATTATTTATTGTATTTTTATAAAAACCTAACTCTAACTTGGCTTTTGGCTTTAAGAGTTGATTGTATCGCTAACTATGTATTTTATAATTTTATAAAAAACATATTGCTCAAATTAGCTTTCAATTTTAAATATTATTTTGCTGACT
>JACMQJ010000577.1 GCA_014377055.1 Candidatus Sericytochromatia bacterium | reverse complement strand
CTTTTACGAAGACAAAAATGGAGTAATCAGCATAATCAAAATGATATTTTAGAATTTGGTAACGCTATTATAGATTTTACTTCACTAAAAGCATCAGTAGATGGTAAAGAGATCAAACTAACTAATTTAGAGTTTAGATTAATGAGAGTTTTTTTTGATAATCAAGAAAAAGTATTATCCAGAGAGGACTTAATGGAAAAAGTATGGGAAATAAAAGATTATCTAAATCTAAGAACAGTAGACAATTTTATACTACGTTTAAGAAAATATTTTGAGCCAGATCCATCTTTTCCCAAATATTTTCATTCTTTTCGTGGTGTTGGTTACAAATTTACTAAGGATTGAATTTTATGTTTGATAACTAAATATTTGGATACGATTATTTCCTCGATCAAGGACAAATATAGTTCCATCTGGGCTAATAGCTATTGATTCAGCACCATTAAATTGACCATTATCAGTACCTTTGCTACCAAAAGAATAAACCCAATCTCCTTTGGCGTTAAAAACCTGTACTCTATGACTCAATGTTTCCGTAATATAAACTCGACCTTCATTATCTACACCTATACCTTTGGGAACACTAAAATCACCTTTTCCAGTTCCCCTTTTTCCAAAAGTAACTTCTGGTAAATCCAGATTATTTATAATTTTTACTTTAGGAATCGAATGATCAAGAATATAAACAAAGTTTTTGTTAGAGGCTATTCCAGAAGGAGATTTATATTCCCCATGTTCTTTGCTTTCAGAAGAATAACTATTTATAACATTACCCTGAAAATCGAAAATAACAATTTTATGTCCATCAGGATCAGTAACATATATTTTTTCATTATTAAAAATAGTAATACCATAGGCTGAACTTAATTGACCTATATCATTACCTTTACCACCAAAAACATCAATTAAGTTACCACGTGGAGAAAAAACTCTTATTTTACAATCCAGTGCATCAATAACATATATTTTGCCTGCCATATCTGTTGTTACACTACATGGTGCTTTCATTGAATCTTCTGAAAACATAGATAAAAAATTACCTTGCTTATCAAGAACTTGAATACGACTATTTTTTGTATCAGCAATAATTAATTTCTCTTCATTAGAGATATGAATTGCTCTAGGAGATGAAAATTGAAGGTTATCTGCACCAGCACTACCAATAGTTTTTACAAAATAGACTTCATAATTTTTTATTATTGATTGTGGATCGGTATTATAGTTTTCTGAACCCGAATCCTCAATATTTTTTTCGATAATACTATATATCTTATCAACATATTTTAGCTCAGTATCTTTTATAACGTATTCTTTAACCCCTTTTTTCATTACCTCAATAATTAGTTCAGGATCAGAGATTGATGTTGTAATAACTATAGGAAAACTAGAAATGTCATCAAAAATATTAAAGAAATTACCGTCAGGTAGATTATAGTCACATAAAACTAAATCAAAAACTTCTGAGTTAAGTATTTTTTTTGCTTCCTCAATACTTTCAGCAAAAGTATAGTTATAAGGAAGACCTTTTTTTTGTATTGATTTTAAAAATATTTCCTTAATAGTTTTATCATCTTCTATATGCAATATACTAAATTTTCTCTTTTTTAGTGTGTTTAATCCTGATATAGTCATCCTAGGTCGTTCTATCGTTGTTGTTTCGCTTGAAAATTTTCGATTAGATTCTTCGGTATTAACAACTTGATAAAGTTCTTTGTTACTAAGATTCATTTTGAAATATAGTAAATCTTGAGCAACATCTTTTGCTTTTTGATACCTTTTATCAGGATCTTTTTCTAAGCATCTAAGTATAATATCTTCTAACTCACTTTTTATATTTGGATTTATTTGCTTTGGTGGCTTGGGGTTTTCACTCATAATTTTGACAATTGTTG
>JACMQJ010000109.1 GCA_014377055.1 Candidatus Sericytochromatia bacterium | reverse complement strand
TGAAATAACGATACACAATCCTTCAGTTATTATTGCTGGTATCTGAAAACAAATAGATTTACCACCACCAGTAGGCATCAAAACTAATGTATCTTTTTTGTCCAAGACATTTTGAATAATTTCAGATTGTTGTTTTCTAAAGCTATCATAACCAAAGTATTGTTTTAAGGCTGTCAGCCCTGTTTCCATATTCATATTATATTTTTAAATTTAAAATAATTATTTTTTGACTAATTGTCTTCTTTTAGTGCTATTTTTTAAGGTTTTATTCACATACCTACGATACTTAGCTAATACATAAAACTTAAGTCTATTAAAATTAGTTGCAAAGATACAAGTCACAGCAATAAGTAATAACTGACTAAGAAATGGTATATAAAAATATGCTTGAAAAAGATTAATAAAACTTGAATTAGCACCAAGAACAATAAAAGCAGTAATTAAACCAATAAAATGTATTGATAATAAGGCAACAAATGCCAAAAAGAAAATATATCTTGAATTAAAAAGATATTTTTTATAATTATTCTCTTTCCAAGCAAATCTTGAAAGTATTATTGAAACTGGTAAAAAAGAAATCAAATAACCAATGGTTGGCTGATTTAGATACTCTTTGCCACCACCACCATAAAATATTGGTATTCCATAAAAACCAATTGCATAATAAATAGAGATAAAGAAAAAATTTAATCTTGGATTCAAAATAAGAGAGCTAAGTATAATAATCGGTATTTGCATACTACTAAGAAAATATCCTGTAGCAATTAAGCTATTTGAATATGAAACAGTTACTTCTGTAGGAATATCCGCAAATAAAAAAGTTATAAATGGTAACTGAACCACCAAAAAAGTAGAAAATACTAATAAAAAAAATAAAATTGCAACAATGAATAGATTTAGCATTATTGTGTTATTTTGGTATTTTCTTGAGATGGATTGCCAACAATCGTATTATTTAACTTAGTTTTGTCTTTATCTGGGCTTGGTGCAAGATCATCATTAATAATAGTTCCATCTGAAGGAATTAGAGCCAATTTTTGTAGGATTTTATTTGCACCTTTTTCATCAACCATCCAATACCATCCACCATGATACATTCTGCCATCTCCTGGTATAGTGTGCATGGTTATTTTATTTTTTAGATCAGAAATATGTAATAATTTATTAGCCAAAAATAATATTTTACCAGTAGAAATATTAGTTTCAATATTATCGTTAATTATTCCCAAAGCACTTGGTACTTTGATAATATTTAGTGGTTTTAAGATTTGTGGAATAATTACTTTAATAATCCCTTGTTGTCTAGCAACACGATTAAGATCACCCATACCATCATGTCTGAATCTCAAAAAATTATGGACTTTTAGACCATCAAGATGTTGCATACCAGGATATAAGTCAATAAATAGTTTTGCTGAATTATCTGTATATTTCATTCTTTTTGGAATATTATAGTCAACTCCACCAAATAAATCCACAAATTGTACTACACCAAAAGTATTAATTAGAGCATAATCTTCAATATGAACTCCAAGCCATTTTTCAATAGTTTTTAATACTAATGGTGGACCACCATAAACATTAGCTGCATTTATTTTGTCATAGCCATAACCTGGAATCATGACTCTGCTATCTCTTGGTATCGAAAGCAAGTCTATTCGATCATCAGTCATTTTGACTAACATAATTGCGTCTGTTCTACCACTTAGTGAATGAGTTTTTTTACCAGGATTTGAATAGACTACATCTGTACCCATTAATAAAAATAATCTATATGGTTTTGCTTCATTATCAACATAAGGCTCAAATGGTGAAACCATAGGATCAGCATTGCTTTCTGTTATAGGTTGCTGAATACCAACAGTCTTAGTCGCATCTTTTTGATAGATAGGATGGTTTGTAATACCATCATTTTCATTATCTTCAATACTAACAATATCAGCTTCTGGCTTTGGGTTTATTGTTTTTATACTTCCAGGGAGCAAATCATTTACAGAAGCATAAGAAGTAAAAAAGCCCATTAAAGAACTTGTAGTAATTACAGCTACTACTATTAACCAACGCATAAAAAATTATCCTCAAGTTTTATTTCTTATTATAATTGTACCAGTTATGTTTTTTTATATTTTGTAATATTTGCTTTTAATTTTATTATTCTAAGATATTTATTTAGCTAAAACAATATATATGAGTGTATTGTAAGAAACTAAAATGATTTAAATTATTAGCTTTTAAAAGCGATAAGAATTATAAATAATGATTAGAAATTATTTTATATATTTAAATTATGTCTTTTTAATGTTAATATGATTTCTGTTAGGGTAGTTAGCTCAGTTGGTAGAGCAGTTGACTCTTAATCAACGGGTCGTGGGTTCGAGTCCCACACCACCCACCTAACAATTTAATTCCAAATTTTTTACATGTTTAAAAATTTAAGTTACCGAGAATAAAAAAGACTCTTAGTACCTCAGAGTGACAAACTTTGTAAATGTCATTCTGAATGAAACGTAGTGAAATTAAGAATCTAAAAATTAACGCTAAAGAAATTTTAAATTATAATAAAGTTAATTCATCAATCATATTTTTACACTGACAAATTTATCATTCAGTTAACAGCTACCTTGTGCTAAACTGTTTAAATAGTACATTGTTAATTCTATGCTTAATATTAATGATTATATTATTTGCCAATACATACAAACTATTAGATAATAATAAAGCTAAGTCGCTCTACAACTATCTAAGGGGTGAGCTATGCTACAAAATAAAAGAATATAATAAGGCAATTATTTATTATAAAAATTACTGTTTTTTTAACCCCAAAAATGAATATATTTTATTAAAATTAGGTAACTGCTATCATCGTATTGGCAGATATGATTTAGCTGTCAAAGCTTATGAAGAAGCATATAAAATTGATCGAAATAATTTTGAAATAGTTAGTAATCTAGGTCTGACTTATTATTTTGACAAACAGTATCAAAATAGTATTAATTTGTTTAAAGTATCAATAGAACTAAAAAATGATAATTATGAAGCTTGGGTAATGCTTGCTATTCTCTTTCATAAACTTAATGATTATAAAAGATCTGTGTTTTATTATGAAAAATATTTAAGCCTTTTTCCTTATGATACTGATTGCTTATATGCTTTAGGTAAAATATATGAGAAGACTCAACAAACAAACCTTGCAATAGAAAAGTATAAAACTTTTTCTGAACTTAAGCCCGAATTTCCTGATACATGGAAATATATAGCAGATCTTGAGTACAAACTAGGTAAATATGATAGTGCTATTTTTAGCTATAACTTTTATATTAATCTTGTCGCAGATAATTATGAAGCATGGCTTAATTTAGGCAATTGTTATTTTGAACTAGAAGATTATCAAAATGCTATAAGTAGCTATAAAAAAGCACTACAACTAAATGAATCAAAAGTAGAGATATGGGAAAAGCTAGCTATTATCCATTCATTAATAGATGATGTTGAAAAATCCAATAGATTTGATTTAATTGCCAAAGATTTAAAAAAAGCTATCATTTTTTAAGAAACTCACCCTAACCCTCCTTTGCGAAGAAGGGAACAAGAAAAGGGTAAGAAAATAAAAAACATCTAACACATTGTCCTATTCCTCATTTGCAAAGGGGGTTAAGGGGATTTTATCTTAAAATATTTGTAGGTTCGATTGATATATAAATCGAAACATTTTAAAGAGTTTTCAATTCTAGAATAAACAACAGCTCCTTCATAACCCAAAAATAAATCCTCCACCATAACATCAGCAGACTCTTTTGAAACTATGTTTTTATTATTTTGACCACTTTCTATTTTTTCTTTTAGTGTTGTTTTAAATTCTCTTAAATAATTAATTGGTATTTCGGCTAAATCTGAATTTGAATGTCTAAGCTCAATTGCTGCATTAGAAAAGGTACAGCCAATAATTTTACCTTCATAGGTAAGCCAAGTTTTGACATTCTTAAAAAAATTAATTAATCCATCTAACTCACTAGGTTGATTTTCAAATGAACTAAATAAAACATATTTTTTAAAATAAGTAGCTGATGCATGAATACATTCTTTAAATAATTCTTCTTTTGTTGGATAATGATAGGTAAGATTACCTTTTGATATACCACAGGCTTCACTTACCATGTTCATTGAAGTGGCATGATAACCATTTTTTCTAAATAAAATAATTGCTTCATTTAAAATTTTTTTATCAGTATTCACAAGTAAAACCTTTTTAGCACAATCGTACTATAATAGTATATCAACTTAATAGTTAGAATCCTAGCAAAAACATAGCACAAATAAAAAAGAGCTACCTTTGAGTAAAACTTTTTGGTAGCTCTTTTAAAAAATTAGATTCTAATTAATTTTTGATATTGCTATTAACAAAATCCCAATTAACTACATTCCAAAAACCTTCAACATGTTTTGGTCTAGCATTTCTATGGTCAATATAGTAAGCATGTTCCCAAACATCTAATGTTAAGATAGGTGTTTTGTCTTGTGTAAGAGGTGTTCCTGCATTTGATAAGCCAACGATTTCAAGTTTGCCACTTTGGTCTACTACAAGCCATGCCCAGCCTGAACCAAATAATGTGGTTGCTGTGGTTGAAAACTTTTCTTTAAATGCGTCAAATGAACCAAAATCTCTGTCAATCATTTCAGCAACTTTACCTGTTGGTAAACTACCGCCACTAGGACTTAAACAGTTCCAAAAAAATGAATGATTCCAATGTTGAGCTGAATTATTAAAAATAGGTGTTTTATTTTCTTTAGCTGATTGTACAACTACTTCTTCCAATGTTTTGTTTTCATAATCAGTTCCCTGAACTAACTCATTCAACTTAGTAACATAAGTTGCGTGATGCTTACCATAATGATAATCAAATCCTTCTGCTGAGATGTAAGGTGCAAAAGCATCTTTTGCGTAAGGGAGTTCTGGTAAAGTAAATTTCATAGCTTTTATTTCCTTTTAGTATAAAATAAAAAATATTTTATTTTCATAAATTTCGTCTTCTTAAAAAAAGATAATTTTAACTTTCTTTTAAGTAATGGATATTATATATTAAGATTTATTATGTTGTCAAACAATTTAATACTCTATATCACATATCCATTTAACAATATATTTTAGTCACTTAGATCCTATTTTAATCTTTAATTAATATAGAGACTAAAAATACATCTATAACTCATCTAATAAAATTATTTCTAGTGCGAAGAGTTAATAATATTTTGTAGCTTTTTAAAAAATTCTGTTCCAACATCTCCATCACTACTATGAATTGCTCCATTATAAGGTATATGACCTGGAGCCATATGATTTAGAGCTTCACCAATGTTACCAAATGATTCAGTAAGATTTTTTAACTCTTTTTGCATATCTGGGCTGTTAGTTATTTTATCAATAAGATCTTTTAATTCGTTTCCATTACTATCTATTTTGTCTTTGTTATTTATTGGTTCTAGGTCTTTTTTATCTTCGTTTTGTTTTCTTGCGTTATCAAGCTTATAGTCAAAAATACCAAAATCTAATAATTTAGGTTCAGAATTTGATTTATTAAAATTTTGAATTTTATTTTG
>JACMQJ010000576.1 GCA_014377055.1 Candidatus Sericytochromatia bacterium | reverse complement strand
GCTTTTGTTGCGGCTCCAACATCAACTCTTCCATAACCAAAAACAGCATCTCTTTGAGCTTCATAAACCATACTATAGACATCCTGACGATTATCTTTGTTAGTACAGCTGGACATAATAGCCTCAGCTAACATTGAAGGTGTAATAGATAATCCCAATTGTGAAGTAGCTAAATTTTGTTTGCTATGAAAAAAATCATGAAAAGATAGTGTTGGTGATCCGCTTGCTTTGACTACTCTTAAATAATCATCATACATTGCTGATTTAATTAAGGCAAGAGTACCAGCAACAAATGGTGCTGCCATTGATGTACCGCTTTTATAATCATAGGATTTATCGCATGCAGGAGTTCCTTGACATTTTGAAGTTAAAACTGTCGAAAATATATTTTGACCTGGAGCTGCTATAGCTTTTGGTAAATCTTGATTACTATAGTTAGAAAAACTTGCTAGATGATCCATTTCATCTGTCGCTATTACTGGTATTTCATTAATATTTGATTTATTTACTGAGCTATAGCCACTGTTACCACCTGATGTAGTAATATTTACACCGTTTGCAGTAGCTTCATTAACAGCACTATCAAAGTCTTTTCCATCACCACTTTTTTGTAATGTAGAAACGCCAATACTCATATTGATAATTGATGCACCATTTTTGACAGCATAGCGAATAGCACTTGCCATTAGAGCATTAGTTGTACCACCATCTTTATCAGAAAAAACCTTTAGTGCCATGATCTTAACATTAGGTGCAATCCCTTTAACATTACCATTACCAGCAATTATACCTGCTACATGTGTTCCATGACCACCAACGTCCATTGGGTCAGCATCATTATCGGCAAAATCAGGTCCTTTTATAACATGATCAGCCAAATCGGGGTGATTATAATCAACGCCTCCATCAATCACAGCAACAATTAAATCTTTATTACCTTGTGTATACTTCCAAGCATCATATACATTTGTTTGGCGTAAATGCCATTGTTTACTTTCGTATTTAAAATCTGTATTAACTGGAAGTGTTGGTATTTCGGTAGAAAAAGTTTTAATAGCTGATTTATTGGTATTTTTGTATTTGCTCTTTAATTTATTAAGTAATGAATTAGGATTAGATTTAATAAAACTTGAGCTATTTAATTTTGTTTGTGCCTGATTTGAAGCTTGAGTAGGTTGAGCTGTATTAGTTAACTCAGTATCGTTACTACATGAAGAAATAATTATTGTACTCATTAAACTAAATAATAAAGTGGACTTAGCTGGTGAAAACCTCTTATTTAATGAATTATTTAATGTCATGCTTTACCTTCAAATCTTAATACCAATATAGTCTTATTTTAATATAGACGAATCTGTAAGGAAACTTTCTTATTAAAGACTTAACAATATTTAGTTATCAAAAATTAGTCATCGAATAAAGAAATAGAGCTATTTGCCTTTCCTGCATTCAATTTATTGATTTTATTTAAATCCATCTTTTCAAGTTCTTCAATTTGATTGAGTGTAAATGACGAAGAGATAACATTTATCTCTATTTATGTACCAGAAATTTTTGATTCATGTATAAATATTGACTACCTTTTGCGACTTCTTCAATTAACTTAATTAGGCTTTCTTTTTGAGATTTAAGTATTTTATATTTCATTTTTTACTGACTTAAAATTTATTAAGTAAGTCTGTCATCTCATGGGCATTTATATTTTACTCTCAGTCTTATCTGTAACCATAACATTGATTATCATGATAAAATAAATCTGAAAATATAAATTAAATTTATAGAGGCAAGATTTTGACTGAATTTTTATTAGAGATTGGTACAGAAGAGTTACCCGCTGGATTTGCGAATGATGCACGTGTTCAGATTAAAGAATTATCTGAAAAGTGGTTAAATGATAATAACCTAAGTTATGAAAATCTAAAAACTTATTCCACCCCAAGAAGATTAGTTGTTATTATCGAAGACTTAATTGATTCACAGCCTAATATTGACAAAGAATTAAAAGGACCTGCGGTTAATGTTTCTTATGATCATGAAGGTAAACCAACCAATGCTCTATTAGGATTTTGTAAATCACAAAATATTGATATAAATACCCTTGAAAAAAAAGAGTTTAAGGGTAATATGTTTGTTTATGCCTCAGTCAAACAGGAAGGCAAAAAATCAATTGATTTAATACCTAATATGATCCAAACTTTACTCTCGTCTATCTCTGTAACTCGTAGTATGAGATGGGGAGATACATTAACTAAATTTTCAAGACCTATACAATGGATTTTGGCTTTATTTGGTAATAGACTAGTCGATTTTAAATTAGAACAGCTTCATTCAAGCAATTTTACCCGTGGACATCGTTTTTTAAGTTCAGGTAATTTGGAAGTAAACTCATTAACTGAATATTTAAATGTTTTGGCTGAAAATAAAGTAATACTTGATAATGAGCTTAGAAAGCAAAATATTAAAGAGCAAGTTGAAAAGATAGCCCTTAACGAAAATGCTAATGTTTTAATTACTGAAAGCTTACTAAATGAGGTGAATCAGCTTGTTGAGTTTCCAACAGCTATTATGGGAAGTTTTGATGAAAAATATCTTGATACACCAGAAATAGTTAATGTAACAGTTATGAAATCACATCAAAGATATTTTCCTTTATTTACTAAGGATGGAAAATTAAAACCTAATTTTATTACCGTCAGTAATATGAATATTAATCCAGATAATATTCGTTCAGGTAATGAAAGAGTATTGAGAGCAAGACTTGAAGATGCTATATTCTTTTACCATGAAGATTTAAAACATAGTCTGGAATCAAAGCTAGAAAAATTAAAAAGAGTTACTTATTTTGAAGAAGTTGGATCTATTTTTGATAAAGTAGAGAGAATAGAAAAAATAGCACAATTTATTAATAAAGAATATTTTTCAGATGCAAATATTAGTATTGAAGATGTGAATAGAGCAGCAAAGTTAGCAAAAGCTGATTTGGTAACAAACATGGTTCAAGAATTTACGGAGCTTC
>JACMQJ010000108.1 GCA_014377055.1 Candidatus Sericytochromatia bacterium | reverse complement strand
CTTATTTTTGATGATTCTTTTGTCACAATTTCTTTTTTTCATAGCTCCTCAAAAGTTAATTAATAAAATTGTTTATCTATTTTTAAGTATCAAGCTATTCATCAAAGGCTTTACTAATTATTTTTCTTAATTTTTCATTTACTAATGGTAATTTACTAACCTCATCTTTTTTGATCCAACGTCTTTCTTTGACTTCATCAGGCTTCTTTCCAAATATTGGATCTTCTTTGGTGGTAAAAACGTAATAGTGTACTATTTTATGAATTCTTTTATCTTGATGTGTAAAAGTATAATCAATATCACCTAATGCTTTTCCCACTACTGGCTCAATCAAAAGAGTAGTTTCTTCACATAATTCTCTCCCAGCAGCTTGTTCAAAATTTTCATCTCCTTCAAGATGACCTTTTGGCAACTCATATCCATAATATCTAACTTTGATGACTAATGCTTCTCTGATACCCTTGCTCTTTCGCATTAATACACCACCAGCTGAAACTTCTTCTTGTATTTCTTTCATATTTTAACAACATTAACTAATTAAAATTCACAGTACTCTAATATTAATAATAAATTATAATCAATTTTTTAAATGTGATAAAGCAAAAGTTGTTTCAATGTTTACACATCGTAACAAATACCTTCTTAATTTATTGATTCTAATTAATAGATATGTGAGTTATTTAACTTAATTTAGATTGATGATTAATGTAATATATAAAAATATTAGTTTTTTTACAGAGTATATTGTAAAAATAAAATAAAATATTTGATCCAGCAATGAAGGAAAATCATGAAAAAAACAGGAAAAACACTAGTAACAAGTAGTATTATGTTATTATCGTTACTAACTCAGCTCGCTTATGCTGACGAAACTACAACTAAACCAGTTGAAGAAAAAAAAATGGAAACTGCTGCTGTAGTTATGCCTCAAATAAAAATTGAAGGTTATGTTGATACTTATTATGCAATTGATACAGACACATCAGTGTTACCTCAATCAGCAGATAAAAGATTACAAAATACAAGAACTTTAAATGCAATTGGCTTTAGAAAAAATGAAGTTAATATTAATACAGCCCAAGTATCAGCAAGTATTAATGCTGATTGGTATAGGTCAAAATTATCTATAGCTTATGGTACTATCCCGTTACAGTCTTGGCCAGCTTCATATCTAAACTTACAAGAAGCCAATCTTGGTTTTAAATTAAGAGATAATCTTTGGCTTGATGGTGGATTATTCTTGACTCATATCGGAGGAGAATCATTATTACCTAGATATAATTGGTTAAGTACATTATCATTAACAACTATGTTTGAACCATTCTATCAAGGTGGCGTAAAATTAACCTTTAAACCTATTGAGCAATTTGAAATGCAGTTACATTTGCTTAATGGTTATGGACTACTTGAAGCTGTTAATCCTTATCCATCGTTTGGTTGGTTATTTAACTATACACCTATGAGCAACTTTACTGCTGTTTATAGTGGTTATGCAGGTAATCCAAATGCAAATGGTGCAGCAACAGCTGTTAGACTTTTTCATGATGTTAACTTGAGCTATCAAATAACTGAAAAATTTGGTTTAAGAGGAGAAGTTGATGTAGCTACTCAAAGTGATATACAAAGCATTTATCATTCAGAATTTTTGACAGCTCATTATGACTTTACACCAATGTTTAATGTATCTCTAAGAGGAGAATATGTTAATGATGAAAAAGGAATGTTAAGTGCTTATCCCAATTTAAAAGATGCGGGTATTACTGGTGCAGGAGTTACTTTAGGTGGTGAATTTAAACCTAGTACCAACTCTTATGTAAGACTTGAAGGAAGAGAGTTAATACTTGATGCAAATAAAAATAAAATATTTAAATCAGGTAATGATGCCACTAGCAATAGATTTGAGCTAATGCTCTCATCAGGAATCTGGTTTTAATTTTATTTTATTAAAATAATCTATAGCTTTAATAACCGAATTTTATTATAATAAAGTTCGGTTATCATTTTAAAATATTTTTACACTAAAAGTTTATATTGAGATCTTATTTTGATAATAAAATATAAATTTTAAAAATGTTCTTTTGAATACCGTTTTTATCAAGTTTTATGATGTAATATAATTATTTGATGAACTCTTTTATGAATAATGAGGCAAGCTTTTTTATATGATATCCCTAGAGAAATATAATATACTACGAGAAATAGGCAAAGGTGGCATGGGGCTTGTCTATCTTGCAATTGATCTAAAACTTGACCGAACAGTCGCTATTAAAGAGCTTATAATTGGATCAACCGTATCTGGTAAAGATAGAGAAGACATTATTTCAAGATTTAAAAGGGAAGCACAGACAGCTGCTAAATTAAGTCATCCCAATATAATCACTATTTATGATGTTGGCGAAGAACAACAAAAACATTATATAGCTATGGAATACCTTCCAGGCAAAACTTTAAAGGATTATTTTGATGAAAAATTTGAATTTTCTCTTGAAGAAGCAATAGATATATTATTACAAATAGCAAGTGGTCTTGATCATGCTCATTCAAAGTCAATTATACATAGAGATATAAAACCAGAAAATATCAAAGTACTCGATAATAATGTTATTAAATTAATGGATTTTGGTATAGCTAGTATCGAAAATAAAACTAGTGGTTTAACACAAGATGGAACTCTATTAGGTACTATTGCTTATATTTCACCTGAGCAACTATATAATTCTAAAAATGTTGATACAAGGGCTGATATTTTTTCTTTTGGCTCTCTTATTTATGAAATGTTTACAGGTAGATTACCTTTTGATGCTGACACAATTGGAGCAACAATTGTCAAAATTATGAGTGAAAACCCCAAGCCACCAAAGCAAATAAATCCAAATATAAAAAGTGAGTTAGAAGATATTATACTTAGATGCTTAGAAAAAGATCCTGATAAAAGGTATCAAAAAGCAAAAGATGTTG
>JACMQJ010000107.1 GCA_014377055.1 Candidatus Sericytochromatia bacterium | reverse complement strand
CATCTAAAGACTTATTTTTATCGAGCAGGGATAAGTAATATCTTTTGATGAAGCTTTCATCTATATTCGAAGGGTATCTACCTTCATTGTTTTTATAAACTTGTCTAATTAATGATACAGTGTTATCCACAATAAAACCTTCCTATTAATAATTTGTGCTTTAAATTAATCCTTAATCAATAGTTAAATGTTAAATAAGCTTAACGTAAAAAATTTAAATATCCATGCTAACTTTGACAAACACAACTAAACAAATGTGCCTCTTGCTGTATTAGCTTAACACATACTCTACATTTAAAACATTTAATTTAAAAAAATAATTTAATCTTAACAGTAAGTACAACTATAGTTATAGATAAAATATTGTTACTAATCAGGTGTCTAAAATACTTATAAATAAAGGATTTTAAATTTTTAAGCATTATTAATGCTTATCTTGAAACTAAGTAAACATATTTAATGTCCATTAAAAAGATTCACCGACTTTTTTTATACACCTGAGTAGTAACTAATTTATATCAACTATCTAAGGTATTGAAAAATGTTAGAAAATTATTTTAAAAATGTACCAATATTTAAAATATACAATTCTATAATTAAATAATTAGCTATTTTTTAATAAATAGTTATACTTTTCTTAATTTAACTAGCATGTTTTAATTTTTTTTCACTAAAAATAAGTTTATACTTAAAAAGTTATAAAAAATATTTTTGCAAGGCTATACTATTAAATGAAAAAAATAAGCTTTAAGTTTGCTATAAGTCTGCTAATGACATCATTATTAGTTAGTTGTTCCGATAATACTTCAACAACACTTAATAATCTTGATGCACAAACAGCTTCTATCCAATCGGCACAAACAAATAAAAAAAGAGAAGCAAAATATAATATTAAATTAAAAGTAAAAAATAGACTTGAAGCAACCGATTTGATTTCACATGGCTTAGATTTATCTGGATCTGGCAATGGTGGTAACTTTGACGCTTATGCTACCCAAAAACAAATTGATTATGCAAAAAGTAAAAATATAAATATTAGTAATGCAAAAAATGCAATAGCTACAAATGCTGGATTGCCAACAGGTTATCATACCGTTTCACAAGTTTTAGATATGGTAAAAGGAATGGCAACCAAGAATCCAAGCATTGCATCATTTATTGATATTGGTGATAGTTGGGAAAAAACCACAGGTAAATCTCCAAATAACGATATATGGGCATTAGTTTTAAGTGGTAAAAATGTTAATCCAAAAACAAAATCTACCGCTGTTTTTATTTCTGGTATGCACTCAAGAGAACTTTTACCAGTTGAAATTAATTTAAAATTGATGGATTATTTGATCAGTAATTATGGTAAAGATCCTCAAGTTACAAATTATATTGATACAAGAGAAATTGTTTTTATTCCAATAGCTAATATTGATGGTAGGATTGCAGTTGAAAAAGGTGAATCAATGTGGCGTAAAAACCGTCATATAGATAGTAATTATGATGGTATTGATCTTAATAGAAATTTTGATGGACATTGGAATTTTGAAGGAGTTAACCCACTTACTCCAGAATTAAAAGATTTACAGAGTCAATTATCAGAAAAAAATAGTGAAATATATAGTGGTCCTAATGCTTTTTCTGAACCAGAAACACAAACATTAAATAATTTCTTTAAAGACAAAAATGTTACTGTTATGATGGACATGCATGCTTATGGTAATATGCTTTTATATCCACCAGGATATGATACATCAGCAAAATCAGACCCAACAACTGTAAAAGTTGCAAAGTATATGGCTGGTAAAAATGGTTATAAAACTGGTACAAGTTTAGAAATACTTTATGCAACTTGTGGCACATCCAAAGATTGGGGCTTTGATAAACATAAAGCTATCTCATTTACAATGGAGATGGGTGACGACAGTGATGGTTTTAGACCTCCATTCACAAAGGTTGAAGAAACATGGGCAAAGAATAAAGTTGGTTTAACTTATCTTGTTAGTATTGCTGATAACCCTGTTCAAAGAGTAAAATAATAGGATGTAGATTACTAGAATTGATCATAACAAGGTATTTAAAAGTCTTGTTATTAAAAAGTTTTTTGAAAATATTGTATATAAATTTTTATGGGTTATTTAATTATGTTTAAAGCAAAAGTTGGTTTTACTTCACTAGTTTTGGTTTCAATGCTATTAATTGGATGTGGTCAACAATTACCTCTTACATCTGTTAATTCTTTGGGCGTAATAACTGCACAAAGTGTTGATGACGCTTCAACTAATAATCTACAAAATATCAATAATGCAATAGACTTTGCAACCTCAACAAAAAGTAGTACCAATAACTATAATGTTAAATTTTATATGGATGGTAAAAATGCCTATCCTGCAATGGAAGAGTTAATTGTCAATGCTAAAGAAAGTATTAACATTGAGCTATACATCTTTAAAGATGATTATACAGGTAAAAGATTTGCTGACGCACTTGTTCAAAAAGTAAAAGAAGGAGTTGAGGTCAATCTTATCTATGATTATTTAGGTAATACCAATGTTAAAGTAATGAATTATATGGCAAAAAATGGTGTTCGCATAGAAACATACAATAAAGAACTATTAACCAAAACAGGCGTAAATATTAGCCATAGAAAGATCTTCATTGCTGACGGTCAAAGAGCCATAATTGGTGGAATGAATATTGGTGAAGAATATGAATCAAAATGGCATGACACTATGGTTTCTTATGAAGGCGATGCTGTAAAAGCGACTTTAAAAGAATTTATTTATGATTGGAATAAAGCCTCTGGTAGTAAGCTAACAACTTTAATGCAAAAAGCGTTGGAAAATCCAATTGTTGCCAAAGATGAATTAAAAAAATCTCCTCTCCGTGTTGCTGTAACAAGTCCAAAAGAGCAAGGTAAGAAAATTGCTATAAAAAGAATGTTCTTATCAGCAATTGATACAGCCAAAGATAATATAAAAGTAGCTATGCCATATTTTTCTGACGATGATTTTATTAATCATTTGCTAAATGCCAAAAAAAGAGGCGTAAAAGTTACAGCCTTAATGCCGTCAAAAAGTGATCAAAAATTGTTTGATATTTTAAGTACTGTTACAACTAATCAACTTGTTCAAGGTGGCGTAGAAGTTTTTAGAACTGGTGTTAAAGATAATACATTTAGTCATAGTAAAGTAATGACTGTTGATAATGTTTGGACAACATTAGGCTCATGTAATGCTGACTATCGTGCTTTTAACGATAATCAAGAATTAAATATTGGTATTTCTGACCCAGAATTTACACAAAATATCAATAAAGAGTTTTTTGGTTATCACATAGATAATTCTGAAAAAGGACAATTCAAAAAAATACCCTGGTATAAAAAACCTTTTTATTCACTGATTGAAGGATTAGACGATTTATTTTAAAGTAATAGTTTTTGTCACTTACGAAAAATATTTTATTTGGTAAAAGATAAAGTTCTGAAACTGAACTTACAAAGTTAGAAAAATTAGAATCTAGCCGTGTGAAATAGATGTTAGAAAAATATTTTTATGAAATAAATACAAGGTTTAACTTTTTACAAACTCTCATAAATTTTAGGTTGATGTATGGACGTTTAACTAAACGTCCTATAGTTATCAACATTGAATCTCAGGGCTGCTTTTCTATTAAAAATTAACTTTTTAGAGAGCTATAATACCTTCGATAGATCTAACTTTTTCATATATGTACACTATCTCATCACTTGAAGATATTTTCATATCTGTACTTACACTAACATATTTACCATTTTTTGAGGGTCTTAAAACAACATCAGCATCATTTAAAATCTTTTTTAATTGATCTATTTGATGAGGCATAATAATAAATTTGAAGGGAAATTCGGTAGGCCAAATATAATTTTCATCGAGTATAGCCTTAAATTTAGCATACTCTTTTTTTTCCAAATTGCTTAAATTTTCTTCTTGCATTTCTCTTCCTTTCTTATAAAGATATTTAAATTATATTGTATTTTTCTGATTTTAGAAAAATGCAGTATTCACTTAAGACTTTTATTAGATTTGATTTTGTTGCTGCTGATTCTATATATAACTCAGATATTTTGTATAGAGAATTTTTGACAGTCAAAACAAATCTATCTCTATTTTCATCTTCAATATAAGTTTTTTCTTCACTCTGTATTTTTTTAGCCAAACAAATATTACCTAAATCAATTAGCTCATTTCTTTTATCAAACTGCTCAAACATTTTTCTTATTTTTAGCTCAGGTATTTGCTTTTGTGAAGCTAAAGTTGCAGATAAAATACCTCTAATGACATAAAGAATTTTTTTATAAGTAATATCCTTATTATCACTAAATTGATTTTTGGCTAGAGAAACATAATGATAAAATAAAGCTTTATAGTCTATATTTTTTAGTATTTCATTTTTAAAATTTTCAAATTCGGGCAAATCATTAAAGTAAATAATATCAGATCTAATCCATTCTAAAACTGTAGGATTACTTTTTGCCATTAAATTAAACATTTTATCTAAATCATAAGAAACAAAATCAAAATCACCATCTAATACTTCAACTAAATCACGACATTTTATAAAATCAAAATACTTTTCTTTAGATATTAAGTGAAAACCTCTTATATCATAATCACTATTTGAGCTTTCCATGCCCCAAAGCCTACTACCACTCTCAATATAAAAAAGTGGTATATAGTTATTTTCAGATAATGTACTATGTACTCTTTTTATTATATTTTCCATATTCTTCTTTTATAAGTCCCTTTTTAATATTTATTTCTTGTTTAGAAACTTAATTTAAATTTTATAATATTTATTCTAACTATGCACTATCTTTTAGTAGAGTGTCATCTATAAAATAAAAAAACAATGGTACTAACTCAATGATGAAAAAATATGCTCTAATAACAATCTTTATAACAGTTTTCTTAGACATATTTGGCTTTGGAATAATTATTCCTTTACTACCTTTTTATGCTCAAAAATTTGGTGCTAATCCATTGATAATTGGTTTATTGATGTCTTCTAACTCTGTTGCTCAGTTTATTTTTAATCCAATATGGGGCAGAATTTCAGATCGCTACGGTAGAAGACCCGTAATGATTTGCACTGTATTTGGGTCATTTTTAGCTTATTTGCTATTTGGTTTATCAAATTCTATTTGGTTATTATTTTTATCCAGAATACTTGCAGGTGTTACAGGAGCAACAATAGGTGTGGCACAATCATATATAGCTGATTTAACTACAAACAAAAATAGATCAAAAGCACTTGGTCAGTTAGGGGCTGCTTTTGCATTAGGATTTGTTTTTGGTCCAGCTTTGAGTGGGATTTTGGCAAATCCAAAAATATATCTTTTAATAACTAAATATGTAATAGATGTAAGTTATTTAGCTCAATACAGTTACGGTATGCCTGGATTTATTGCCGCTGGTCTTTCTTTTATTAATTTGGTTATGGTATTCTTATTTTTGCCTGAATCAAGCAATATTGACAAAAAATTGGGTAAGAAAGCTTTTGATGTTGAAGGATTTAAGAAAGTAATTAAACATCCTGAAATGAGAATGTTAATGATTATATTATGTATTTCTATGTTTTCTACATCTAATATGTTTTCTACTTTTGCCTTATTTTTACAGACTAAGTTTAAATATGGTGTATCTCAAAGCTCATTTTTATTCGCTTATTTTGGTATATGCACAGCTGTTGTACAAGGTTTATTAGTTGGTAGATTAGTCAAAAGATTTAATGAGATAAAACTATTATGTGCTAGTACTGTTGCTTTAACTATTGGTATGTTTATGATGCCTTATATGCCAAATATTTTTTGTGTACTTATTGCCTCAACGGTTATATTTCTTGGGAATGGAATTATGACACCATGTTTAACAAGTCTTATTACACAAAGAGCTCAAGAAAGTCAAATAGGTGTAACATTAGGGGTTTCTCAATCTCTTGGAAGTTTAGCAAGAATTGTCGGTCCATTATGGGGAGGATATATTTTTTATGTTGGAGGTTATCCTTATCCTTATTTAACAGGTGGTATTTTTGCTATTTTTGCCTTTTTTTGTAGTATAAAATTAGTTGAAATGACCGATAAATTTAAAAATAATGACTCTTTAGTACAAAATTAAAAAGTATAAATTTGATTAGTATCATATTTGTAAAAAAGAATTGCATTTCTACAAATATTTTATTTTTCTATATCCAACAAATCGACTTCAAAAATAAGTGCTGAATTAGCTGGTATATCACTTCCTACTTCACGTGATCCATAACCTAATCCTGATGGTATATAAAAAATATATTTGCTACCTACAGGCATAAGCTGTAAGCCTTCTGTCCAACCTGATATTACTCTATTAAGAGGGAAAACAGCGGCACCACGACCATAAGAACTATCAAATTCTTTGCCATTTATTAAAGTACCACGGTAATTTACCTTAACTGTATCTGTTTCTCTCGGCTTTTTTCCTGTCCCTTTAGTAATTATTTTATATTGTAATCCACTATTTGTTGTAATTACATCTTTATTTTGCTTATTTTGTTCAAGAAAAATAATATTTGGATCTGTACTTTTGATTGATATTGAGTCATTTTTTTTACTATCTTTCATAATCCATGCACAAGAGGAAGAAGATATTATTATGCCAGCACTTAAAACAATCCTAAAAATATTCTTCATATTTTTTACCTTTATTAAAAATAAAATTAATTTAAAGATTTAATATTATCATAGTATTTTTGATAAATATTAAATTGGATAAAATATTGATAAATTATTAAGTTAATTTGTAAAATACTTTTTATAATTTTATTGATCAGTATATATACGATGTTTTATATTTTATAAAAAGAATGAATATAATAAAAATAGATAGATCTGTTTGTTATCATTGCTCATTAGCAATCAAAACAAAACCTGTGATCAATAATGTCAATAATGAAGAAAGATACTTTTGCTGTCTTGGTTGTTCAATAGCAAATCAATTAGTTTCATTCTCATCTGATAACTTAGATCTTAAACTTGAACAAATCGTAAAAAATAAGATCAATACTTCAATAAATAACAAGCAAAATAACTTTAATATTACTAATAGAAAAACCTTTTATATTAAAGGTGTAACCTGTGTTTCATGTGCCCCAATTATTGAAAAAATACTTTCACTAGAATCTGGTGTTGTATCTTCAAAAGTCAATTTAATTTCTGAAAGAGTTAAAATAGCTTACGATAAAGATTATTTTGATCTTAATAAAGTTGTTAAAGATCTTAAAAAATTTGGATATACATTAGTTATTAAAAATAGCTCTGAGGATAGTGAATATTTATCAGAAAATTATCTTTTAAGAATAGGTCTGGTCTGGTTTTTATCTATGGATATAATGGCTCTAAGCCTAGGTTTTTACTATGGTCAACTAGAAAATTATCCTGATATAATATCTTGGGTTATATACATAGAGGCTTTTTTAGCCACATTAATTATTTTTGGTCTTGGTTTTCCTTTTCTAAAAAGTGCTTTTGTAAAAGCACTTAATAAACAACTTAGTATGGAATCATTGGTTAGCTTCGGCACGCTTACAGCATATTTTTATAGCACATGGGCAATGCTAAAAGGTCGAACCGACGTTTATTATGATACTGCTTCAATGATTATTGCACTTGTTTTATTAGGTAAGTTTTTAGAAAACTCTTCAAAAAGTAAAGCTTCTCAAACAATAAAAAAACTATTGAATTTAGGTGCAAAAACTGCAACTATTATTAAAAATAATCAAGAAGAACAGATAGAAATAGAAGATGTTCAGGT
>JACMQJ010000106.1 GCA_014377055.1 Candidatus Sericytochromatia bacterium | reverse complement strand
TGAAATAACAACGATAACAAAAAGAGAGAAAGATTTAAATCTTTCTCTCTTTCTAGTTTGTAGAAATTACCTCTACATTGTATTAGCTGTTAAAACCTTGTGATTGTGCATTTAATGATGTTGAATCAGCAGTGTCTAAAGTGTAATCCTGAGTTGAATCAGTTTTCCCATCAGTAGTTGATGTTTGAGTAAAAGAACCATCTGCGTTAGTAATGAAACTTACACTACTTTTTGAATCACTAGTTCTTGCTGTTCCACTTTTAACTACATTAGCAGTAACTTTTGTTTCAAGATTGTATGTTTTAGTTGTATTACCGTTATTAACAGTTAAAGTACCTTTACCAGTTCCTGAACCATTGGTATCTAAAGTTCTTTCTTCATATAATACTCTTGTACTACCATTTTTAAAAGTTGTTGTTGAATAAGTTAAAACTTTGATTGAACTTGAGCTTCTATCATTAAGAATAATTCTATTTACAGTTCTAACAGATAAGTCATTAGTAACTCTAAGACTATGTTCACGACTAATCACAGTACCATCAGCAGAGCTTGTAATAGAAAAGATGTTACCTCTAGTAATATTCAAATTATTACTATTTTTAAATTGAATATTAGACGTTCTAGTAGTTGTTCCATCTCCATTATCTTTTATATCAACATTACTGTTAGTAATAATGCTATTACTATTCCTTCTTAAGGATAGAGATAAATTATTTACAACTTGTATATTGGATTGTAAGCTATTTCTAAAACTATCTCTTTGTTGATTATATTTGTTTTGATCAAGCGTAACTGAGCCATCAGAACTTACATTTATTGCACCTGAAGAAATTAACTCTTTTCTGAATCCTGATTGTAGATTACTAAAAATATCTAATTTAACATTGCTGTTTGTATTTCCAGAAACACTCCCGTTACCATTACTATTTGATGAATTGCTACTTGAAGTATTGGTATTTGCATCAACATTAGTATTTGTGCCTGTTACAGTTCCAAGAGTTCCATCAACTGTAGAACCTATAGAGGCTCCAGTTGATGTACTTCCATTATTACTACTTGATGAAGTATTAGCTGAACCATTTGCTGCAGTTGGTGCATTTGTGTTACTTCCGCTATTTGATGAAGTACTACCTGACGTATTGGTATTAGCTGATCCATTTGTAGATGTTGAAGTAGAACCATTAGTACTAGAGCTACCTGACGTATTGCCACTTAGTGAACCTGTTACACTACCAAGAACAGACTTTGTTTTAAAACTTGCATTAGCGATAGCTTCACTATCACGTAATGTTGTTTCATCGTCTGTATATGCCATCATTGAAGACTTTAGAGCTAAAGTTGAAGATGAATTAGCTGTAGTATCATTTGTATTTGCCATATTAGGTTGCGTAGCACATCCTGATATTAGTGAAATATTAACTAGTAAAGCTAGACTTAAACCAAGTAGTTTCTTATTTATCATTTAAAAATTTTCCTATTAAACTTTATATTTGTTATAACTATTTTTTAGCTATTTTCATAGTGTATCACAAATAAATATATTGTTAATATTTATTAACAATATATTTATAGTCTTTCATAAAAAAATTATTATAAATATCTATAATGTTGATATAAGATAGTTAAAGATACATAAAAATAGTTTTACTGCTACTTATGTTTAGCGACTTGTTTATAAATTAGAAATGAAAAAAGGGTATATTATTTAAAACATACCCTTATCTCTAACAATTTTTATACCATTGTAATCTTAGAAAATTAGATTATTTTCTTTTGAAAAAATCAGGCATTTTTTTATTCATCAAATCCTCAGCTTTAACACCAAGTGGTAGATCAGGCATTTTTCCGCCCATTCCCATTTTTCCGCCCATGCCTTTCATCATTTTTTCTAGTTGCTTACCTTTTTTGTTTTTTGCTCCACCAAATAGTCCCATATCCGATAGACCTTTGATCATTTTTCTCATTTCAGCAAACTGTTTAAGTAATTTATTGATGTCTTGGGCAGTGCTGCCACTACCTTTAGCTATTCTATTTTTTCTACTAACATTAATGAGATCTGTATTTCTTCTTTCTTCGAGTGTCATTGATTGAATAATAGCTTCGATTTTTTTCATTTGTTTTTCACCTTCAGCTATATCTTCAGATTTAAGCTTGCCACCAAGTCCAGGTATCATACCCATTATTTGTTCAAGTGAGCCTAATCTCTTCATTTGCTTCATTTGACCCAAAAAGTCTTCAAGGGTAAAATCACTTTTTCTTAATTTTTTTTCAAGAGCTCTAGCTTCATCTTCATTGATATTTTCTTGAGCTTTTTCTATAAGTGTTAATATGTCACCCATACCAAGTATTCTTGAAGCTATTCTTTCTGGATGAAACGGTTCTAGTGCATCAAGTTTTTCACCCATTGCCATAAATTTAATTGGTTTCCCAGTTACGGCTTTAATTGATAATGCTGCACCACCTCTAGTATCACCATCAAGTTTAGTGGCTATTACACCAGTTATATTTAGGTATTCATTAAATGACTCAGACATTTTTACAGCATCTTGACCAATCATTGAGTCAACAACAAGTAAAATCTCAGTAGGATTAACAACTTGTTTTATTTTAACAAGCTCATCCATCAGCTCTACATCTATATGTAAACGCCCAGCTGTATCTAATATAATATAATCATGACCATTTTCTTTAGCAAAAACTAATGATTTTGTGACAATTTCGACAGGGCTTATTTGTCCAAGGCTAAAAACGGGTATGTTTATTTGCTTACCTAATACTTCAAGTTGCTTAATAGCTGCAGGTCTATAAATATCAGCTGCAACTAACATTGGTCTTTTTCCTTGTTTTCTAAGATTAAGAGCTAGTTTTGCACTGGTTGTAGTTTTACCTGATCCTTGTAAACCAACCATCATATAGACAGTAGGAGATTTTTCACTAGTGGCAAGAGTTTGATTTTCTCCACCCATTAATTCAATCATTGCATCACTAATAATTTTGATAAATTGTTGACCTGGAGAAATACTCTTTATAACTTCTTGACCAATAGCTTGTTCTTTTACATTGTTAATAAAGTCTTTAACAACTTTTAGATTAACATCCGCTTCAAGTAAAGCTCTTCTTACTTCTCTAATCGCTTCTGTGATATTTTCTTCACTTATTTTGCCTTTACCGCTTATTTTTTTAAAAACATCTTGTAATTTATCAGATAAATTTTCAAACATTATATTTTAATCTCATTACTTTCAATAACTTAAACAAAAAATATTCCACATAAATGGAACAGAATAAATTATACCATTACTCATCTATTACAAAAAAATAAGTGTTTTTACGATGCAAAATTAAATCAAATCAAAAAATAATTTTTACATAGCGATATAATGGGTAAATTTTTGGGAATATCATATAATATAACGGATATTTATTTTTAACTTAAGGCAATTTTTATGTCTAACAAAGGTGTAGTGGATGATTCATTTAAAGCAAAAATGTATGTTTTAAATGAATTAAACTATTATAAAATATTAGGTGTTGAACCAAATGCAGATATAGATACTATTTCAAGAGAATATAGAAATTTAGCTAAACAGTTTCATCCAGATAAACATCATTTATTACCAGCATCCGAAAAGGCACAGTTAGTTCAAATATTCCAAAAAATAACATCATCATTTAATGCTTTAAAAGATCCTGAAACCAGAAAAAAGCATGATTTTGAACTTAGAATCAATGAGAAAAAAGAAATAAAAGTACCTGAAATTAAATTAAGTAATTCACCAAATCAGACAAATTCAGATAATTTAAAAACAGGAAATATTTCTTTTACTTTTACTCAGATGAAGCCTGTTGATCTTGATCAGATAAGAGTTG
>JACMQJ010000105.1 GCA_014377055.1 Candidatus Sericytochromatia bacterium | reverse complement strand
TTTGTAAGACCATTAAGTGTCATAACCATACATACTCTATCTGTAGCGGCAAGTGGGTTTTGATCTATTTCACGGAAGAAATATACATCAGTGATATCTTCCGGTTTACCAGAAGCTACTAGTGGATGTGCAGAAGCAGTTCCTGTAGTTTCGGTTAATGGAGATCTGTATGTTGGACCAGCAACAGTTACAGATGGACTATCAACGTGATCAGACGCAAGAGTGGCTGGGGTTGTTGCTAGACTTATTAAACAAGACATCGATAGAAAGCTTAAGCCGAATGTCTTGAAGTACGGAGTCATGGTTTGCATAGACTAATTTACCTCGTTTTTTAAAAATTAAACTTTTATTATTGTAGCTTGGATAATTTTAAATTGCAACACATATATTAATAAATATTAATATTTCTTAATTTTGAACTGGTTCTAAATATATTGATAGTCTAAGTTTGATACTCTAAAATAAGCCTTTATTAATTTTTCATTAAGCCTATTTATTAGAATAAACATCCTCCCAGTCAACGGTATATATAAATATTGGCTTATCAGTAACAACTTTGGCAATAATTATAATCATTTATGAGTTTTGTTGTATCGACCGTTTATTTTGGGTGTTTAGTTAAACACCCCCCTACGTCAGAATTGGTAAACATTACAGCTTTTTAATTTCTTAACTCAATGTCATTGAACTACGTCAATCCTCTTTGCAAAAAACTGCAAACCAATTTTACTTGAGTATAATTAAAAAAATATAGTAAAAATAATGATGGATAAAAAATTGAAGAATAAATTATTTACAGCTCTTTTGATTACAGGAACAATAATTTTTCAAAGTACAATTTGTCAACCTGTATATGCCTTAAAGTCTTATGAGCTTGATATGATAAGAATTTATAAACAGGTAAGCCCATCTGTGGTTAGTGTTTTAACTGTTTCTTACGAAAATAATGAAGATGCTTTTATGGATCCATCGCCAAAACAAGGTGCAGGCTCTGGAGTTGTTATTGATAAATCAGGATATATTCTTACCAATAATCATGTAGTAGAAGGAGCTTCAAAAATAGATGTCGCTTTTGGTAAAAAGATTTATTCAGCCAGAGTAATAGGTGTAGCTCCAGACAATGATCTGGCTATTTTAAAAGTTAATGCACCTGCCAATTTGCTTGTTCCAGCAAAACTTGCGGATTCATCAAAATTGCAGGTTGGACAAACAGCTATTGCGATAGGTAATCCTTTTGGCATATTAGGAAGAACTGTTACAGCAGGTATTGTAAGTGCTTTAAACAGAGATGTAAAAATTCAAGGTAACATTTATCGTGGCATGATACAAACTGACGCATCAATTAATGGTGGTAACTCAGGAGGACCTCTAGTTAATACAGACGGTCAAGTTATTGGTATTAATACATTAATATTTAGTCAAACTGGTGGATCGGTTGGTATTGGCTTTTCTATACCAATAAATGTTGCCAAAAAATTTATTCCTTCAATGATTAGCAAAGGTAGAGTGACATATCCTGCACTTGGAGTTAGTGTCCTAACTATCAATAATGAGTTAGCTATAGATTTGAGCTTACCAACAAGAGAAGGTCTATTGGTATTAAGTGCTATGCCTGGTGGAGCAGCTCAAAAATCAGGTATAAAAGGAGCAAATAAAATTGCTATTATTGGTAATGCAAAAATACCTGTTGGTGGTGATATTATTGTTTCATTAGATGGAGAAAAAGTAACAACACTTCAAGATCTCTCAAGTTATATTGAAACCAACAAAGATGTAGGCAGTAATATTATTGTTAGTGTCATAAGAGGTCGTAAAGTAATTAACTTTAAAGTTAAGTTACAAGCCAGACCTAGCCCAAAAAATTAAAAATTTGTTAAGAGAAGTCATAGTTAAAATGAATAGGGAATACAATTTATATTAATATGAAAGATATAATTAAATTTATATAGGAGTTATTAATTAATGCAGATGCTGGTGACTGGTTTAAGCTTTAAAACAGCAGCAGTTGGTATAAGAGAAGCAGTTTCATTTTCAGAAAGTGATTTGTCAGAGTCACTACTAAAACTAAGCTTCTATGAAGCCATTAACGAAGTTGTTATTTTATCAACTTGTAATAGAACCGAGTTCTATGTCATAACAAATGATTTGGATATTGCCCAAAAATCTATTATTTCCTTTATCGAAAAAGAAAAGAAAATCAATTTTGCTCAATTAGAATCATGTTTTTATAATTATTACAATAAATTTGCCGCTGAACATTTATACAGAGTCATCTCTGGTATAGATTCCTTAATAGTAGGAGAAGGCGAGATTTTGTCACAAATGAAAAATGCTTATGCAAAAGCACATGAAGTTGGCAGCTCAGGCAAAATATTTAATGCCCTATTTAGGTTTGTCATAGAAACAGGTAAAAAAGTTAGAACTGATACAACTATTGCCCAAAGACCAACATCAACAGGTTCAGTTGTTGCCAAATTAACCAAACAAACCTTTGGAGATTTAAGCACAAAAACCGCCTTGCTTATTGGTACAGGTAAAATAGGTACAATAACAGCCAAAAACTTAAGAGCAAATAATATTGGTAAATTAATAGTTATTAATCGCACTCATCAAAAAGCAAAGGATTTAGCTGAAGAGCTTGGTGGAATAGCTTTTGAATTTGAGCATCTTGATAGTGTTATTGAACAAGCAGATGTCACCATTGTATGCACAGGATCGCAAGGATATTTGATTACAAATAATAATTGTCCTAGTAAAAAAGAAGTTTTAATGATTGATTTATCAATACCAAGAAATATTGACTCTGAAATTACAAAGAATAAAAATATTAAATTGTACGATATTGATTCATTAGAATCTGTAGTTGAGCTAAATAAAGAAGAACGTACTGAGATTATCGGAGAAGTTGAGATGATTATCAAAGAAGAGATGTCTAAATTTGTTCAATGGTACAATTCACTGGATGTTAGCCCTGTCATTTCTTCTATGTCCGACATGTTTGAAAGTGTTCGTGAAAATGAAGTTGCCAGAACCGTAAAAAAATATAAGCTAGAAGATGAGCAAAAGAAAATAATTGATATTGTTACTAAATCAATTATTCAAAAGATTATTCATTATCCTATTACTAATATAAAGATGACTGACGATACAGATTTAAAAAAGAGATATTCTGACGATCTAAAGTACTTATTCCAACTTGACCAAGATGATATGTCGCAAAAATATTTTCGTAAAAAAGAAAAATTATCTCCTTCATTACAGTTAGAAAAAGTTTTTAATGATGAGGGTGGATCAACAAACCCTAATAACATAAAAAAAAATGAAATAATCATTAATAAACAAGATAAAAAATCATCTTGCCCGTTTGCTAGTATCTAATGAAAACTATAAAAATAGGTACTAGAGGTAGTAAGCTTGCTCTATGGCAGGCAAATTATATACAAGGTTTATTAACAAACGAAAATCCTGAATTTAGTTTTGAAATAGTAGTAATAAAAACCAAAGGTGACAAAATACTTGATATAGCACTATCAAAAATTGGTGACAAAGGATTATTCACCAAAGAACTAGAAATAGCTCTATTAAATAATGAAGTAGATTTGGTTGTTCATAGCATGAAAGATGTGCCAACAACTATTGAGGATTTATTATGTATTTCATCTATGCCAGAGAGAGAACAAACATTTGATATTTTTATTTCTAATAAATCTGATACTTTTGCTCAATTACCATCTGGATCAAGAGTTGGTACAAGTAGCCTTAGACGTAAATCACAGTTATTATATGCTCGTAAAGATTTAGAGTTTATTGATATAAGAGGCAATGTAGATACAAGACTAAAAAAGCTTGATAATGATGAATATGATGCGATTATACTTGCTTATGCTGGTATTTATAGATTAGGTTGGAGTGAGAGAATAAAAGAAAAGCTTGATTTTTCATTATGCCTTCCTGCTGTTGGTCAGGGAGCTGTAGGTATTCAGATCAGAAAGAATGATCAATATATTGAATCTTTAACCAAGAAAATTAATCATTTAAAGACATATTTTGCTGTAAATACAGAAAGAGCTTTTTTACATAAATTAGAAGGTGGTTGCCAAGTTCCGATAGGATGCCAAGCATATTTTACAGATAATAGTTTTATTATTGATGGTATTGTTGCTGATGTTGATGGTCAAGAAGTTTTAAAACATAGTATTAATTCACCATTCATTTATCGAGATTTATTATTACTTGATAGACAAGAACAAGAATTAAAAGCAATACAATTTGGTGAGCAATTGGCTGACATTATGTTAAGTCATGGTGCTAAAAATATTATTGCCAAAATCAGATAAAGCTTATCTATATTAAATCTTTCATTAGTTTTTTATTTATACAAAACTAGTTAATTTTACAGTTAAAATTAGATTTATTTGTTATGATTATTTAAAAATCACTTATACTATTTTAGTATTGTATTATAAGATAGTTGTAAAAATGGCAGAAATAAATAAAGAAATACTAATAACTATTATTGAATCATTAAACTTTAAAAGAGATAAGCCAAATAATGATAGTAACTATACTAAGAAAGAAATAGATAATACCTTAGAGATAAGCATTAATATAAAGCTGGATTTAATTGTATACATTTCTATTCCTGTAGGTTCAAAAATTTTACGTAATCAACAAAAAATAGATTTTTCCTACTTATCTCAACTAGAACCATTTTTAATTACATCTGTTTTAAAAAACGAAATAGATCTTTTAAGTAAAAGTATTGATCAAGGAATAAAATTAATGTCAAA
>JACMQJ010000104.1 GCA_014377055.1 Candidatus Sericytochromatia bacterium | reverse complement strand
TCTAGCTTTTCATTTACTACATTGATATATGCACCTTTTGTATCAAACTTAAGCTGAAAAAAAACAGATGAAATATTTTTTTCTTTTTTAGATATTTTTTTCTTTATTTTTAATTTGCTAAAGATGTCTTCCATGTTCACTGTATTTAAAATTTATAAATGCTATTTTATTTTTAATTATAAATAACAAATCGTTTAAAGTTAAGTGCTGGACATGATATTTTTGATTAATTTGATTTAATTTCTCTTGAACAAGGGGTTTAAACCCATAAGTATTAAGCTAATATATTAAAAATGCTGTAATGTTCAACAATTATGGTGTAGGGGTGTTTTAATAAATACCCTAAACAATCGGTAAATATAAAAAAACTCATAAATAATTATAAGAATTAATAGAGATTTATCTATACTATTGACCTCTAGGACGTTTAGTTAAACGTCCCTACAAATATTGATAACACTAGATTTGAACTCTCAAGTTAACACCTATGGGTTTAAACCTCTTGTTAGCTATATTTATGACATACACCCTTTTAAAATTATCTTTTTACTTTTCTTTCTTCTTTTCAGTCTTCTCTACTCTTTTTTCTTTTAAAGACTTAGTTGGTTTCTTTTTACTAATTTCACTTTTTGACATTTGAAAAAATCCTCTTGCTTAAAAATTAGACATAAAGTTATTATATATTAATTATTTTTTTATTGCATTTCAACTAATTTTAAATATGTTTTTAATCCAAAAAATACAGCTCTCAATATAGTACAATTATCATATAGATATTTAAATAAGACTATCAAGAAAAAAGCTCATGAAAAAAATTGGTAAATTGATATGTTACATAGATACAGCACGTTTTGTTTTTGGTATGATCAAAATAGCTTTTAATCCAAAAGATATATCTTCTATTTTTAATGTAAAATCTTTTAGAGAACACAAAAGCTTTAAAATCTCACTTGAATCACTAAAATCTATCCCTGAAATTAATGACTTAATTAATACTCGTTATCTTTCTCCTAGTCCTTATAGCCTTGAGGAATTAATAAAATTACCTAACGGATCTTTAGGTAGAGAATATGCTGAACACATGACAAAATATAAGCTTGATGTTGTTTTTTATCCACCTATGGATAGTAAAATTGATGATGACATTAATTATATAAGAATGAGAGCTAGACAAACTCATGATGTACATCATGTAGTATTAGGTTATCCTGCTGAAGATGCTGGTGAAGTAGCTATATCAGCTTTTTATCTTGCTCAAAATAAAATACCTCTTTCAGGATTATTAATCGGTGTTGGTTTTTTTAATACTATTTTAAAGCAACCTCATAGAATTGATGAATTGGTAGAATGTTTAATTAGAGGATGGAGCTCTGGCAAAAAAGCCAAGCATTTTCTTGGTATAAAATGGGAAGAGTATTGGTTCACTCCCATTACTCAAGTTCGTGAGATGGTTGGTGTTGAGTTACCTCCAACTGATTTATTTTCAGTCAACTCAAATGGTTATAGTAAAGAATTACAAGCAGTAAATTAAATTTAAAATAATAAAATAATGAATAAATACATTTTACTAATAGACTCAAATGATGAAAAAGGCTTAGTTTTTAATGTCACAAAAATATTATTTGAAAATGACTTAAATATAGAAAAAAATAACGAGTTTGTCGACAAAGAAAACAATAAATTTTTTATGAGAACTGAGTTTACTGGATCAATTAACTTAGACGAAATTAAAGAAAAAATAAAAAGTGTCTTGCCTGATAATGCCAATATTAGATTAATTTCACCAGAAAAAAAGAATATCATTTTGATGTGTACCAAAGAATCTCACTGCTTGGGAGATATTTTGATCAGGTATCAAGCTAATGACCTACAAGCAAATATCTTAGCAATTATTTCAAATCATCAAAGCCTTGAAAATCTTGTTACTAAGTTTGAAATACCTTATTTTTATATTTCACACGAAAATCTTACACGTGAGGAACATGAAGAAAGAGTCATTAAAGTAATTGATAATTATAATTTTGACTATTTAGTTTTGGCAAAATACATGAGAGTACTGACATCAACATTTACAAATAAATATTCAGAAAAAATAATCAATATTCACCATTCATTTCTACCTGCCTTTATTGGTGCAAATCCTTATAAACAAGCTTATGAAAGAGGCGTTAAAATTATTGGTGCGACTGCACATTTTGTTAATGATAATCTTGATGAAGGACCAATTATCTATCAAGATGTAGTGACTGTAGATCATAGTTATGGCTGGAAAGATATGCAAAAATCAGGACGAGATATCGAAAAAATAGTCTTATCAAAAGCACTTAATATGGCTCTTGAAGACAAGATTTTTATCAATAAAAACAGAACTGTTATTCTTTAAAGCATATTTTACAAACAAAAATTTTAGGTAGTATAAAAATATTAAATATTCTCATTTGCTAAATTTTCTACATAACTTTTTAATTGTTGTTTCATATTATCCCATCTGGATTTTTTTTCTGGAAGCAGACTGTTAAACTCTTTGAAAGATATATTAGCTAATCTATAAAGTTGCTTCAGACTAACACTATTAGTATTAGATAAATTTAATTGTGATTTTTTGTCAGAAACAAATTTTAAGGCAATAGATTTATCCGTATATTTTGAAATAATATTAACTGCATGTAGTAGATGTGAATATGGAACAAGCTTGTCCAAGTTAGAGAAAGGAGCAATTAAGCCTGTATCAATTAATTCTTCTAAAACACCACAAGATTCAAATTCAGAGTTAAGTGTATTAGAAATAAGCTCTCCTACAGGTAACTGATTTTTTTCCATTAGTTTTTCGAGCATTTTTTTTCTTGGACCTTTAGTTTCAAGTATTTTTGCACTTACTTCTTCTGTAATAATTGTTACATTTTTATTAATATGACCTAATTGTTCATGTAAAAATCTTCTATGCAAACAGCTTTCAAGCCTTTCATTAACTACTTTTAGCATCTGTTGAACACTAACATTATCGAGTGATTTATAAAAAAGCTTCTCTCCTTGATATTCCATATCAAACTCAAACTCACCCCTCGAATATTTCCAACAAAACATGTGACTTATAGCATCAAGACCTGTTAATTTACCCAATTCTGCATGAGTTAAATTACCTTCATAGATATATATAGAGCCTTGTAACTCTTTATTTAGTCTAAATGAGAGTCTACCACTACTATTATTTAATGATAAAAACTGAATTATACTTGAAAGAAGTAAATTATCTTCTGACTTACCCGAAAAGCTCAAAACTCCCGCATTACCTAGTTGCTCTTGTGATAAGCTACTAATTCTTAATGCTCTTGACTCTATTAATTCATTTATATCTTTTGCCATTTCTAGGACATGCTGATACCTTTCCGCAGGATCCTTTCTGACAGACTTAAGTATTATACGATCAAGTTCAGGTGGAATATCGGGAATAATCGAGCTTGGAGGATTAGGCTCTTCATCTATTACTTTTTTGACAACTATTGCAATGGTATCATCCATAAATGGTGATGCACCAGTTAATAACTCATATAAAGTTATACCAAGAGAATAAATATCAGCACGATGATCAAGTGTTTTTTGACCTAAAGCTTGCTCTGGTGGAATATACATTAAACTACCAAATAATGATCCTGTTTGGGTAATAGCATATTGTGAGCTATTTAATTTTGCTAGACCAAAATCAGTTAATTTTGCAACTCCTAACTCCGAAAGCATAATATTACCAGGCTTTATATCTCTGTGTAAAATACCCTTTTCATGTATATATTCTAAAGCTTCTGATATTTGCTTACCAATACTTAAAACTAGATCAACTGTAAAATTTGATTTTATTTGTAATAATCTAGCCAGAGATTTGCCTTCTATAAATTCCATGATCATATAGTATTCACCACTTTCTTCACCAATATCATAGATACCAACTATGTTTGGATGAGTAAGCTTTGCTAGTGACTGACCTTCTTTATAAAATCTTTGTACTGTTCTCTCTGAATCTTCTCTTTCAAGGTTAGGATCCATTTGCAGAACTTTAACGGCTACTTTTCTATCAAGTCTTTTGTCGTGGGCAAGGAAGACGATACCCATACCGCCTCGTCCAATCTCTTTAATTATTTCGTAATTTCTTGATAGTATATTCACTTAATTATTCTAAGTTAAACTAAAATTTATTATATAGTATAGTTAATAAACCTGTTATTAGCCATAGGGGATTTTAAACCTTTTGTCTAACCAAATATTTTTATTCATAATTATCTATATTAAAAATATATTATATATCAATAATCAACCAATACGATAATTAATTGATACTATTTAAAGATAATAAAAATCCTTTCTCTAAAAGTTTTTGCCAAAAGTGTTGCAAAAAGTATTAATTAACAGTTTCTCAGTGATTGAGATCTTGATAATATTAGGTTAGAATTGTGTTTGAGTATTCTTTAATGAGGCTTACTATTCAATGTTTTTAAATATTAGTCAACAAGATAACCAGATTGTCTCAAATTTAATTGAAGATGGTGCTTTTACAAATGAGCAATTAGATGATCTTTCAAAAAATTATCAAAATAAATCAGAAAAATTAAAAGATACGCTTTTTCAAAAAATATATAGCTTAGATATTGCAAATTCAAGAATAGCTGTTCTAAATAATAAGTTAGAAGAAGTTTCTATAATAAACTTACCCATAAAAGGTTCAAAATTTAAGCCTGAAGAATGGAGTACGTGGGCTAATAGCACAATTAATTTTAATCAAGATAATAAGCGTGTAGGTGATTTTTATTCAAAAATAGAAGACAAACTATTTATTGCTTTTCATAATAATCAACCATGCTTATATAACTTAAAAACAACGGAAGAAAAATATCTTACCAATATAAACAAATTTATTTTTCCTTTAATACCAAAAACTAAAACTGAATCTTTGCCTTTTGACTTATATTTTTTTCCTGAAAGTAATTATTTTTGTGTTACAGATCGTGGTAGTGGTCAACTTCATTTATTTGACTCAAAAAATGAAAAATTAATAAAAACTTATCAGATTAGAAACTCTGGGTCTAATAAGACTATTAATATTAGTTTTTCAAAAACTATCAATAAATTATTTATTACAGATAATATATCGACAAATTTAACTATTATAGACCTAAAAAATTTAGAATTAAGCCTTATAAATCCAAATTTAGGTATATTAGGAAATCTTATTGTATATAATGAAACAATTTATTTAATAACTATTAAGCCAAAACAATCACTAAAGCTCATAAATATAAATGATTATTCAGTTAAAAAAGACTTTCCACTAAAAGGCGAATTATTTAGTACTGGTGATACACCTTGTGATTTACTCCAAATATCAATTGATCAAAAATATATTTATTTAATGACTCATATTTC
>JACMQJ010000575.1 GCA_014377055.1 Candidatus Sericytochromatia bacterium | reverse complement strand
TACGCAAGAATTTCGGTAACAACACCAGCACCAACAGTACGTCCACCTTCACGAATAGCAAATCTCATACCATTCTCAATAGCAACTGGATCGATTAATTCGACTTCCATTGTGATATTGTCACCAGGCATTACCATTTCTACACCTTCAGGTAATGTGATTCCACCTGTTACGTCCGTTGTTCTTACATAAAACTGAGGTTTGTAACCAGGGAAAAACGGTGTATGTCTTCCACCTTCTTCTTTTGTTAATACATAAACTTCTGCATTAAACTTTGTGTGTGGCTTGATACTTCCAGGCTTTGCTACAACTTGTCCTCTTTGGATTGTTGTTTTGTCTATTCCTCTTAGTAATAAACCTACATTGTCTCCTGCCATTCCTTCATCAAGTAACTTTCTGAACATTTCTATCCCTGTTACTGTTGTTTTCTTTGGAGCTTCGTTTAAACCAACTATTTCTACTTCTTCTCCAACCTTACATTTTCCTCTTTCGATTCTACCTGTCGCTACTGTTCCACGACCTGTTATTGAAAATACATCTTCCACTGCCATTAACATTGGCTTGTCAATATCTCTCTCTGGATCTGGTATATAACTATCTACTGCATCCATCAATTCCCAAATATTGTCTACCCATTTATCTTCACCTCTTGTCAATTTTGGATTAGCTGTTAAAGCTTCTGTTGCTTTTAAACCACTACCCTTAACTATTGGTAAATCATCTCCAGGAAATTTGTACTTATTTAAAAGTTCTCTTACTTCCATTTCAACTAATTCGATTAACTCTTCATCATCTACCATATCTACTTTATTTAAGAAAACTACCAAATTAGGTATGTTTACCTGACGTGCTAAGATTATATGTTCTCTGGTTTGTGGCATAGGACCGTCTGCTGCTGATACTACTAATATACCACCATCCATCTGAGCTGCTCCTGTAATCATATTTTTGATATAATCAGCATGACCAGGACAATCTACGTGAGCATAATGTCTTGTTTCTGTTTCATATTCTACGTGAGCTGTATTAATTGTAATACCTCTGGCTTTTTCCTCTGGAGCTGAATCTATATCTGCATAGTTTCTTACCTGAGCACCACCTACTGCAGCTAATGTCATTGTGATTGCTGCTGTTAATGTTGTCTTACCATGATCCACGTGACCTATTGTTCCAATATTTACGTGAGTCTTATTTCTTTGAAATTTCTCTCTTGCCATAATTCACTCCTAAAATTTATTTACTTATTGAAAGTAATATAATATTTGTACAAATAATTTTCAAGGCTTCTGTATTTTTGGATACGTTGTTTTGCAATTTATTGTACAGCAACTAACTTATTTATTGAAAAACTACTTTATTTTTCAAATTCAAACCAAAAAGCCCTCGACGGGACTTGAACCCGTGACCTCATCCTTACCAAGGATGTGCTCTACCACTGAGCTACAAGGGCATGTTTTAAAAGTGGGAGGAGAAGGGTTCGAACCTTCGTACACGTACGTGAGCAGATTTACAGTCTGCCGCCTTTAACCACTCGGCCATCCTCCCGTTTAAAAATCTTAAATGAATATAAAAGCCGGTGAAGGGATTTGAACCCGCGACCTGCTGATTACAAATCAGCTGCTCTACCAACTGAGCTACGCCGGCATGTTATTTATTTAAGACTTAGAACAATTTATAGCAATAATAACTGTGATAGTCAACCCTAAAATTTAAAATTTAACTTCTGTATTTATTTAAATTAAGATGTTTAGGTAAATAAATATAGCCTATAATATACTCTATTAGGCACTTTTTTAAAATTTTAAAATTAGGTAAATCTCTTCTCTTTAAAATATAAAGTTAAATTAAGATCAACATTACCTTAATCTAATCATAAATAATGTATTAATTTATTTGAATTAAGCTAAACTGGAGTTGTTCTTAAGCTATAATTTACGCAGTGTATAAAAACACTTATATTTTAAAAACTTAAGCTTTACAATCGATATCTCAAAAACAAAATATAGATTGTTAAAAAATTTTAAAATATATTTATTATTTTAATTTAAGTTTTAATGATCGTTAAAATATTTTATAAAACAAAAATTTAACTGATTATAGACTTTTTAAATTATTTAGGAGAACTTTAATGAACATCGTCGTTTGTCTAAAACAAACTCCCGATACCGAAGCAAAAATAGTTGTTCAAGCTAATGGAAAAGATGTAGAAAAAGATAAATTTAAATACATCATGAGCTCTTATGACGAACTTGCAGTAGAAGAGGGAATAAAATTAAAAGAAAAATTTGGTGGAACAGTCACAGTTGTAACAGTCGGAACAACTAAAACTCATGAAACTTTGAGATCTGCTCTTGCAATGGGTGCGGATTCAGCCATTCAAATTTGGGATGATAGCTTAGAAAATATTGATAGTTATGTTACAGCAAAATTACTTGCAAAAGCAATAAAAAACCAAGGTTTTGATATTGTCTTATGTGGTCAAAAAGCTATTGATACAGGAGCTTCTCTTGTTGGTGGTATGGTTGCAGAGATGTTGAGTATACCGCAGGTTTATCTTGTAACCAAACTTGAAGCAGTTGACGAAACAAAATTATTAGCTCATCGTCAAATTGAGGGTGGAGAAGAAGTAATAGAAGTTAGTTTACCTGTTTTAATAACTGCTCAGAGGGGTCTTAATACACCTCGTTATATCAAATTACCTGATATTATGAAAGCAAAGAAAAAAGAATTAAAAACATTAGGATTATCAGATCTTGGATTTTCAGTTGCTGATGTTGCTTCAAAAGTAAATGTTGTTGAAATTACCTTACCTCCTGCCAAAAAAGCAGGAAAAATATTCACTAATGGTGAAAGTGATGTCGCTGAATTAGTTAAGCTTCTTAGAGAAGAAGCTAAAGTCATATAGGTTAGGAGATAAAAAATATGTCAAAAGATATATGGGTTCTTGCAGAAACCAAAGACGGAAAAGTTAGAAAAATTACGCATGAATTATTAACTAAAGCTTCAGAATTAGCGGCTAAATCAGGCGCTGGTGTTTCAGCTATCTTAATAGGTCACAATGTTGCCTCTTTAGCTCAAGACTTAGCTCATTACGGTGCTAACAAAGTATATGTAGCGGATCATGAAAGTCTAAATACTTATACAACTGATGGTTATACAAATGTTATTGCTGGTCTTTTAAAAGAAAATCAGGCAGGGACATTTTTAACAGGAACAACAGCTAATGGTAAAGACTTAACTCCGAGAGTTGCAGTTAGATTAGAAGCTGGTGCTATCAGTGATGCTACTGAGCTTGATTGTGATGCAGAAGGAAAAATGACTGCAGTTAGACCAATATACGCAGGTAAAGCCTTTGAAAAAGTTACTTTTTCTGGTTTTCCACAAATTATCGAAGTTAGAAGTAATTCATTTATAGCTAAAGATGCTGACGAATCAAAAACAGCCGAAATTATTAATGTTACACCAAACTTGGGTGAAGTTCGTACAAAAGTAACAGCTACCAAAGTTTCATCTGGAGATAAAATAGAGTTAACTGAGGCTGATATAATAGTTTCAGGTGGTAGAGGTCTAAAAGGACCAGAAAATCTTTATTTAGTTAGTGATTTAGCAAAGGCTATGGGGGCAGCACAAGGAGCTTCAAGAGCTATTGTTGATGCTGGTTGGATTGATTATGATTATCAAGTAGGTCAAACAGGTAAAGTTGTTTCACCAAATCTTTATTTAGCTTGTGGCATTTCTGGAGCAATTCAGCATTTAGCAGGTATGTCTTCTTCTAAGATTATTGTCGCAATTAATAAAGATGCTGATGCACCTATATTTAAAGTTGCTGATTATGGTATTGTTGGCGATGTATTCCAAATATTACCTGCTTTAACCGCAGAAGTTAATAAGACGAAAGCTCACTAAATTTAAGATGGGGGTATACAATACGCTCCTATAATATTGTAAGGGCGAGGTTTAACTAAGCCCTTTTCATCTTTCCAATAAATAATTTAAGAATATCTTACTTTATCCAAACTACTACTTAAACGACTTATCAAAGCCAAATCTCTTTGTGCTAAAGGTTTAAGTGATTCTTCTAAAATTTGCTGAACTTGTGGCTCATTCAATCTCGGGTCTTGGAAGTAACTATGACTAATTACTGCATCTAGTGTTGGTCTTTGAACTGGATCGGGGGTTCATCATATATCTTGATCAAAATTATCATTATTTTTTTCTTGATTTTTTTCAGATTTAATTTTTGCTGATGAGATAGAGCTTAAGTCAAACAATTTATATCCTCGGTTAAGTATTGATGAGTCCTAATCTAATTTTAACAGATAGTTTTATAAAAAAAATAGTCTAAATTTAAAAAAGTTTTCTTAAAATATTTAATTTCACTAAAATAAATAAACCCCTAAGTTTAAATTAAACTATTGACTTATATTAATTTAAACTGATATAATAAAATTACAATATTAATTTAATCTTAGGAGTTTAATTGTGATAAAAAAGCTATCAGCTTCAGTTTTGTTATTGGTAAGTTCAATCAGTTTATTTTCTTGTGATGCTGTAAGAGAAACTTTTGGTGTAGCTAATCGTGCTCCAGTTATTGCATCTTTTGATTACAATCCTAAATCTGGAATAACCAAAAATGACATTATTACTTTTTCCGTAGTTGCTACAGACCCAGAAGGTAAAGCTTTACAATATAATTGGGCTTCAACTAGAGGATTATTAACAGGTAATACAGGAAGTACTGTGAGCTGGAGACCAACAAAAAATGATAATTCTCTTGATCTTGGTTTATCAAATATTTCAGTTATAGTATCAGATGGCGTTATGACAAGTACTGCCAGTGTAAATATACTCGTAAATACGGACAATATTTCTATTAGCCCTTTAGTAACCAATCCATCTCCTTCTACGTCACCTATAATTTCTATTTTTACTTCTCCAACTCCTGTTGCTATTATTTCAGCTAGTTCTACACCAGTTGCAACCCCAACAGCTTCACCAACCTCATTGCCTACAGTAACACCGACACCTACTGTTAGCTTGATTCCGACACCTTCTGCAACACCAACAGTTTCCATTTCACCAAGCTCATCACCTACACCTTCTGCAAGTCCTTCTAGTAGTCCATCTCCAGCTGTTATTACTACTCATCAATAACTTAAATTAAGGTAGGGTATAAAATATGTTTTTAAAAAATAAGATAATAAAAAATAGAATGAGAACAGTTGTTATTTTTGCAACTTTAGCATTTAATATTTCTGCCTGTTCAGAAGGTTTAATTATAAGCCCTACCTATGATGGAGGAATTGAGATTAAGACTTCAAAAAAATCTCCTCCTCGTATCAGAAGTTTGGATTATTCACCAAAAACTACAGCTCGTAAAGATGATGTAATTACTTTTAGCGTTGATGCAAGTGATCAAAAAAGTAATGCTCTTCAATATAATTGGAAATCAAGCAAAGGTACATTGCTCAGTAATTCTGGTAATACTGTGAGTTGGAAACCACTTAGAGGTGATAGTAGTTTGGAATCAGGATTAGCAACAATCACAGTTACTGTTTCTAATGGTGATATGACCGTTGATGCTAGTGCTAATGTATTTATTGGTAATGATGGTAGAGTTGTAGATCAATATAATAACAGCAATAATAACTCATACTATCCTTATCCAACCTATTCTCCAACTCCTGCTCCTATCTATGATAGATCTTATACAAGTTATGATAATGGCTCAAATAATTATGACTACAACCAATCATATAATAATTATCCAACTTACAATAATAATCAGAGAATACTTTTTTCTGACGATTTTGAAAGAGGTTATCTTAATGATAAATGGAATATTACTTATCAAGGTTATGATAGAAATGATAGTTATTTAACTTGGAAGCAACTTCCTGATGATTCAAAATCCAATAACTCAGTATTAGTCTTGACTGGACCAACAGATCAAGTTTTAGCTGATACTTGCGATCCCGAAGTTAGAATAACAAGTCAAGCAATTAGCTTACGTGGAGCAAAATTACCAAGATTGCGTTTTGATGCTAGAAGCTATGCTAACCCTGTTACAGCAGTAAAATTAAATGTTTATTGGTCAAGTGAAGGTAATACTCCAAGAGCTTTAAATGTTTCATTTATACCAGATAAAAATTGGAATAAAGTAGATGTTGATTTACAAAATATTATTTCCGAAGAAGGAAACAGTGTTGGTCTTTTGACTATTGGTGCTGTTATTTGCGATAATAAAAATGAATTTAAAGGTGCAATGATCGATAATATACAAATATATGATGCAGCAATAAAATAATATTTAAACTATGAGAATAAATTATTATGAAAAAACTTGTCTTAACTACACTAATTTCAATAATAGCTATAAGTTTTTCAGGATGTGCAACTTATATCAGAGTATCGGTGCAAAAGCCTTCAGAAATTAATATAGGTAATGTAAAAAAAATATCAATTAATAATTTTAGTGTAAGTAGTAATGTTCGTACTGGTCAAGCAAATTCTCTAGGAGCAATGGCTACTCAGGCTCTTGTTGATTATGCTTTTGAAAAATTAGGTTCTAAAAATAATCACAGTGAGAGACGTTATGATGGCAATATTGTTTCTGACCGATTATATAATAAATTAATTGGTAGCAATTACTTTAAATTAATCAAAAGAGATAATCAATACAATACTCTTGATGAAAAAAATAGCGTAGATGCTAGTCTAACAGGTTTTGTGGATTATAATGTGATTGATTCAGTTGAACTGGTTGATGATATTAGAGAGCAAAACGGTGTCACTATTAGAAATAAAAAATTTAGTGCTAGAAGAAGAGTTGAAACTAGAGTATCTTATCAAATGATTAGGTTAAATGACGGTCGTTCACTTAACTCCACAACTTTATCTGATTCTGATTCTAGTTTAGCAACTGGTGATACCCAGGATGAAGCTATAAGACGCTTAAGAGATTGGTATTGGATGGTTGATGAACATCTAAACAATATTACTGAGAGAATTGTAAGGCAAATAACACCATATTATATTTATCAGGATCTTGAAATAAAAGATGGTAAAAGTAAAAATATGAAAAATGGTTTAGAATATGCAAAGAGATATTTGTGGGAAAATGCCAAAAAAGAATGGGATACAGTTATCATAGATCCAAAATCAGATATGGAAGATATAATTTTTGCCAATTATAATATTGGAATTTATAATGAAGTGAATGGAAATTTTGATCTTGCAGCTGATATATTTGATGAATGTTTTAAAAAATCAGGTAAATCAGAATGTATTGATGCAAAATATCGAGTTGAAGGTAAAAAAAGAGACACAAAAATATTAGCAGAGAATAGTAAATAGGTTTTTTATGCAAACATCAATCAAATTAGGGGAAGAAATAAAGAAGGTAAGAACATCTTTAAATCTTGATCAAAAAGATTTTGCAAAGTTAATTGGTATTACCAATGTTTATCTTTCTAATATTGAAAAAGGAAAAAAAATACCTTCTCAGGACTTACTAACTAAAGTTTTTAAAGTAATAAATCAAGAAATACCACAAGAAATCTTAGAGCTTTTAAATACTTCTCATTCAGATAAGAAAAATAAAAGTGAAAATATTTCTAATAATATTATTTACTCATTACAAGAAAATGGCTTATATGATTATGCCAAATTAAAAGAATCTCTGAAAACAGAACCTGATAATATAGCTTTGATACTTGGATTTTTATCTATATTAAAAGAACAAGGTAAGCTTGAAGAAGCAAGACAACACTTGCTACAATCACTGATACACATCAAAAAAGAAGAAATAAAGAGATGGCTTGAAGCCTCATATTTTTTACTTGAAAGAAACTTTGTTACAGCAATAGAATTAATGAAAAAATCTATTGAAATTTTTAGTCTAAATACTGAATTAACTTTTGAAGAAAAAAAAAGCAAAGCGGGATTATTATTTGAATTAGCCAATATGTATTTTGAATATGGTTATGATGCTTATAACTCTAAATTTGATCAAGCTCTAGCGATAGAATGTTTTACTAACTCACAAAAATATTTTTCTGAACAGAGAGAATTGTCCAAAGAACCATCTTATGAAATGTATTATGCCAATGTGTTTTGGTGGTTGGCATTTTTAGGTGTTGATTCACAGAATAATTGGTTATCATATATAGATAAGGCAGAAAATGTTTTACTGATCAACCATGAGCAAACAATGAAAAAATCTTTGACAGGTAAACCTAGTAAGAGTATGTATTCAGAGCATTATTTGATGCAAGTTATATCAGCAATGGCAGAATCTTATGCTCAACTAGCAAAAATTGAATTTAATAAATCATTATCAAATCAAGAGAATCCTGATAGCCAAAAAATAAATTATTACCTTAAAAAGGGTGAATTATTATTAGTTCAACATGCTCCGTTGAGAATATTACCTGAGCGTAGAGAATACTATAACTTTTATTTTAGTTACTCGTGTTTTTATTCGATCAAAGCAGAAATAAATTCATATCTTAATCAGGATTATAATTCATATCTTGATTTATGTGAGAAAGGATTAGAAGAGGCTGTTTTTAGTGATAATAAAAACAC
>JACMQJ010000103.1 GCA_014377055.1 Candidatus Sericytochromatia bacterium | reverse complement strand
AGATATTGTTGTCAATCAATGATTCAGGATGATCCAGATTTTTTAAAAGATCAGCTTTTATTTTGGTTTAGAACAATAATACAATCATTTGGTTTTGAAAGAGGTGTGATTAGAGATACTTATAAATATATGGATGAATGCTTTAAAACTGATTTAGAAGCTAAATCATATAAATTTATTGAACCTTATGTAAAAACTATATTAGAAATATTACCTGAAAAATTATAATAACAAACTGGAGAAAATAATGGCTATTAAAGGAAGTTTTTTTAATCAAAACTATCTAAAAACTGATATAGAAGCAGGAACTATTAGTAACAGTGGAGGTAATAGAGTTCTATTTTTGACTGAAGATTTTTTAAAAGGATTTAAAAATTCACTAAAATCAGAAACTGACGAAGCCTACAAAATAGTCTTGGAAACTTGTGGTAAATTTTGGGGTCAAGCCTTTATAAAAAAATTTAGAATTGAGGTAAATGGATTTTATCATGAAGATTTAAACGAAATGACTGTCTATAATCTTAATCGACTTATTCAAGATTTATGGAAATATCACGGATGGGGAGAAATAAATATTAATTGGAAAGAAGCATTTTCAACAGGTATTTTTGATATAAAAATAAAAAATAGTGCTTTTGCTGATATTATTGGTGATAATACTGCTGACTCCGAAAATATTTTTAAGGGAATGTTACCAGCAATTTTTTCTGATCTCTCAGGTAAAGATTTGGAATGCTATCAAACATCTTATCAAGTTTTTGGTAATGAAACTCTTACTACTTTTGTTTTGGGAATACCATCAAGATTAAAAAAGATAAATGAAATGCTTAAAGAAGAACTTGGACATGATGAAATAGTAAAAAAGCTAAATAAAACAATTTCATAAGATGGAAAGTATAGAAAATCATCTTGATAACTATGAGATTTTTGAATCTGTCGGAAGCGGAAGCTTTGGAATGGTTTATAGAGGTAAAAGTCGATTAGATAATAAATATGTCGCTATTAAGTCATTTACTCTCGGTAATAATTTATTTAAAAATTATCTAAATGAATTAAGATTTGTCTTTACTCTATTACATCCTAATATTGTCAAAGTAATAGATGTATATTCAATTGGTATTTATCACTATATTATCTATGAATATATGAATGCTGGTAGTCTAAGAGATCTAATAAATGATAAAAAAGTAACAAAAGTAAAAGATGTTACCATTATAATCAGTAGTATTTTATTGGCTTTGGATCATGTACATAAGAGTAATGTCGCTCATAGAGATGTAAAGCCAGAAAATATTTTAATCTCTCAAAAGGATGGTATTTTAACTTATAAGCTTGCAGATTTTGGTATATCAAAAATATCCAATAATAACTCAGATCTAACGACTAATGTTGGATCTCCTGCTTATATGTCACCTGAGCAATTTAAAGCATTATATGATAAAAGGAGTGATATTTATTCATTAGGTATTATCTTTTATGAATTACTATATGCTGAACGCCCTTTTTCTGGTTCTTTGTCTGATATTATGAATGGTCACCTTTATTCTGAACCAGATTTCGGAACGTTTGATATTGAATTAGTTAATATCTTGAAAAAAATGCTTGAAAAAGATCCTAGCTCAAGATACCAAAATTCTTTGGATATAATCAATGATTTATCTAAAATAAATATCAAAGATGATGATACCAAGATTTCTAACATTAGCTTGTTTAATATTAATTTACCTACAGACTATAATCAAGTCGAAAATATCTCTACAAAAGAAGAAAAATCCTATAGAAGCCTGGGTACACATGTTAATTTTTTTGAAAATATTAATCGAAACCAAACAATAGTAATAAGTAATAAAAATGCTTTTATTTATAGTAATAAGCTTGATATTGAGTCATATATAGACAAAAAAAATATTCAATATGTTTTTAAAAATAATGATGGGGTAAATTTAATAACAAATAACTCTATTTTTAAATTAAAAAAAGTAGCTGAAGTATTTGAACAAAATAAAATTTTTGATTTAGAAAAAAATTCAAAAAACTTCTATAATTCAAGCTTGCAAAATACCCTAATTTATCATGATTTAGATAATAAAGTCTATCTATACAATTATGCAATACAAGAGAGTATTTTTTCATTTGAGTCAGGATTAAAATCTATATCACAAATTTTATTAAAGGATGATTATATATATATAATTTCAGATGATCTAAGCAAATATAATTTAAGTATTTATTCTTTAGAAGGTATTAAATTAAGTAAAACTAGAATAGATAATTTTATTCAATTATCTTATGATGAAAAATATATTTATGCTATTTGTTACGATCAATCCGAATGTAAAATATATAAGTTTTTTGAAAAATCTCATGAAATATACTGCTTTAATTTTTATCATCTAAAAAGCGTTGATATTATTGATAATAAAATTTTTATTGTCAATAATGAAAATATAATATTTTTGATAGAAAAAGAAATAATTTATATTGGAAAAAATATAAATATTGGTGAAATAGTAAAATTTGTTGTTTTAGAAAACAAAAAAGACTTTCTATTTTTTTATAAATTAAATAATAGTTTAAAATTAACTATAGTTGATTATGACACTATTTTTGATTAAAAAGGAAGAATCAATACTTTAATATTGCAATTAATATTACATCTATGTCAATTGAAAACTAAATATTAAACAAAACTCTCACAAATAGTGTTTAGATCGCAGATATTACAAAAAGGTATATCTTTATCAATAATGATCGGATTAGGAATGTAAGATTTTATTGAAGGATTAGTTTTATTGATCATATTAATTATTTTTTCTTCTATTTTTTCTATTTCTTGAAATGTTAAATTTCTAATAACTTCTTGTTTTAGATCTAGATAAACTATTTTTATTTCAATTGATTCGATATTTCTGAGTTTACTAAGAGCATAAGCATAAAAATCCATTTGTAAATCTGTTATGATTCTTGATAATTTTGTTTTCTTTTCTGTTGATTTCCAATCAATAATAACAGCTTTATTATTCTCAAAAATAACTCTATCTAAGCGACCTGTCAAAATAACCGATTCAAGATTTGTCTTAATAGGTATATTAAACTCGTACTCATTATGAGTTTCTAAATTACTATCAGGTAAATAATTATTTTTATAAAAGTTAAACCATTGATTTATCTTTTCATCTTTGATATGTTCTGGTAAAATTGGTATATTTTTAAAGTCAGCATCAATAATGTTATGAATTAGTGTACCAAGCTTGGTCTTTTTTGTATTCTCGTATAACACTTCTTTAAAATTATGCAAATACTTATAATCATATAATGATGGACATATTATATAGTCATAAAATTTAGTAGCATTAATTACTCTCATTTTTGTTTTGAAACTCCTTTAATTGATTAAATATTTTGGAGTTTTTATTTGTTTTGCCACCAAGACCATTTTTTGAGCAAGTTAAGATCAAATATTTTTTTGCTCTGGTCAAAGCTACATAACCAACCCTTCGGCTTTCATGAATTTCTTCTATAGCAAATTGTTTTCTAATAATACTTCTAGGAATATTTTCAATTAATGAGATTATTACAGATTTAATATCTTTTTTTTCATTCCAACCTCTCCATGTCTCATCTTTATAATCCCATTGGCTGAAGTTTGGTACAAAGACAGCATCCCATTGTAATCCTTTGGCTTTGTGAACTGTCAAAATATGAACAACTCCAGGAGATGAATAATCTTCTTCCTCTTCTGTAATAAGCTCTTGCTTAATTTTACTTTTAGAATGCTTTGCTAACCAGTATAAAAAGTCATGAATATTTTTCATACCTGGCTTAGAGCGATCCCACATTTGATAAAGTAACCTAGCAATAGATTTTTCTTTAATATCATCAATGAATAAATTATTAATTAACTCAAGTATCTCAGAAACAGAGGAATATACACTATCACTAATTCGGACAATATTTTTACATAAAGCAAATATTTGTTCTTCAACTTCTTCATCACCAAAATGTAAAAAACTTTCATTGGCAATTGATTTTAAATAAAAATATGATTGTTCAGGATCAAAAAACCAGTCAGGTATTATTTCTTCTTTGACACCAAATAAAAGTAATATTTTTTCTAATCTTTGATATTGATATGGATAAATAATATAAGCAATTAAAGCTGTTATCTTGACTACAACATTATTATTAAAAAAGTCTTCATCCTTATTGCCATGTAAAACAGTATCAAAACCTTGTTGAATCATTCGTTGATAAATTTCGATAGCTTGATTATTAGTTCTTGTTAAGATTGCTATATTGTTATTTTTATCACTTTTAATAAATTTGTCTGTATATTTGCAAATAGAAGCTATTTCATCTTCAATATCAATAAACTCTTCTATTTTAACATATCCATCTCTGGGATTATTACTACCTTGCATTATTTTTACATGATGAGAAGGAAATGATTCTGTATGGCAATCAACTAAATAATTCGATATATCTATAATAGGTTGATTACTTCTATTGCTTTGTTTTATCTCTAATTTAGTATTATTATTATAAAAGTTGATAAGGTTTTTGTAGTCTGCACCTGTAAAAGTAGTAAAAATACTTTGATTAGGGTCTCCCACTCGGATATAATTTCCATCTTCACCCGCAAGTAAGCTTAATATTTTATTTTGTATTTCATTAGAGTCTTGTGCTTCATCTTCTAAAATATATTTATATTGTTGGCGTAAAGTTTTTACTACATTTGGATTCTCCAAAAATAAATTATAGGTTTCATTAATCATCATATCGAAATCAATAAATTTTTCTGTTTGCAAAAATTTTTCATATTCATCTATTACATCAGGTATATGATAAAAACATTTAATTTGTTCATTATCGACATTACCAGCGATTATTCTCAACTCCCTAAGATCAAGATGAGTAAGTTTTTTTACTAAATCAAATTTAGATTTATCCTTACGAAAGATAGGTATGATAGAATCTCTAAAAAGCTCTAAGTAATTAATCTCTCCATCTTCATAAGAATCAGTTTTAAAGCCCCTTTCGGCAAGTATTTGTTCTAGTTTTTCATTTCTTTTGGTATCTGGTAAAACTGTCCAATCTCTATAATTAGAATGATGCCTTGACAGTGTTTTGTTACAAAAGCTATGAATAGTAAAAAAATCTGGATATGACCTCATATTTTTCATTAATGATTTAGTTCTAATATTAAACTCTTTGGCAGCACTTTCTGTTAAAGTTAAGACCAAAATATTTTTTGGATGAACGTTTTTTTCATTAATAAGTTTTTTTATTAAATGAGTGATTATTGTTGTCTTACCAGATCCAGGAGTAGCCAAGACAGATGCTAATCCTTTTTCATAGACATTAATAATATTTTCTTGGTCTTCCGAAAGTTTAAATATACTTTCTGTTTTTAACATTTTTTTTAACAAGATTAACTAATAATTTATTAAATTAACAGATTATTAACTATTAATTTTATTCCTACTATTCTAGCAGACATAGTTATAAGGATAAGTTACAATAGCAAAATAATACAGTATTTTAGACATTAAATAATATAAACAATTTAATCAGGATTATAAAATTAGTGTCATTATTCCTTTAAAAAGATACTGGAAAATAAAATAAATTATATAGGAATAAATATGGATAGAAATATTAATCCAAATTATGAAAACCAAAAGAAAGAAATGTTTTCTGTGATCAGATCAGATAATATTAGTATGGCGAAAGAATTAATTAATGATACCGAAAACTTTATTAATCTAAATAAAGAATATAAATTAGTTATTGCCGAAATACTTAATAATGATGGCTTGGAAGGTCAGTCATATATCCATAAAATGTTAGAAAATTCGGATGATGAACTAATTTTGTTATTAGCTCGAAATAAAAAAATCTATCATAATTTAAATCGAGATAATAAAGCCATTATTAATAAAAAATTACTCAACAATCCTTGGCTATTACAAAGTAATTACTCAGAGGATCTTGAAGATCAAAAGATCTTTAGAAGTGAATCAATGAAAAATCTTTTTGATACTCAAAGAAAAAAAAGTCTTGTTGATTTATTAACTGATTTTTAATTTAATTTGTCGAATACAACAAAATAGAGTATATTTTTTTAAGTAATTATATTTTAGGTAATAAGTTTATGAGTTCAAACGCTTGGCACTCTGTCAGCTATGGTAAAGACCAACCAAATATTGTCAATGCTATTATAGAGATACCAAAAGGCTCGAATGCAAAGTATGAGATTGATAAAGAAAGTGGTCTTTTAAAACTGGATAGAGTCCTTTTTTCTGCTGTACACTATCCTGCTAACTACGGATTTATCCCTCAAACATATTGTGATGATAATGATCCTCTTGATATATTAGTTATTTGTTCTATAGCAGTTGAACCTCTTTGCCTAATTGAAGCAAAAGTAATTGGTGTTATGCACATGACGGATAACAATGAACAAGATGATAAAATAATTGCTGTTGCCAAAAATGATATTTCAGTTAATTACATCAATGAGCTTGATCAACTACCACCACATGCCATTGTAGAAATAAGAAGATTTTTTGAAGATTACAAAAAACTTGAAGAAAAAAAAGTTGTCGTTGAAGAGTTTTTGGGTCGTGAAGAAGCCTATAAAATAATTGAAGAAAGTATTATTCTGTATAATAAAAAATTTAGATAGTTAGATTTAGTGATATGAAAAGAAATTTTGCCAGTGATAACAATTCTGGTATACATCCCAATATATTAAAAGCAATTAGTGAATGTAACATAGATCATGTATCTGCTTATGGTAGTGATATATATACAGAAAGAGCTGTTGATAAATTTAAAGAATATTTTGGTGAAAATATTGATGTTTATTTTGTTATTAATGGAACAGCTGCTAACGTACTAGGCTTAAGTACTATAACTAACTCATATAATTCAATTATTTGCTCTGAATACTCTCATATTAATGTTGATGAGTGTGGTGCACCAGAAAAATTTATTGGCTGCAAATTAATAAATTTGCCCACTGAACATGCAAAAATAACTTTAGAACAAATAAAAAATTTAATTTTAAGAATGGATGATCAACATAGTAATCAAGCAAAAGTTATTTCATTAACTCAATCAACTGAGTTAGGAACTGTCTATAGTATTGATGAAATAAAAAACATTGTAGACTATGCACATCAAAATAAAATGTTTGTTCATGTTGATGGTGCTAGGATCTCTAACGCTTGTGTCAGCCTTAAAACTAATTTTAAAAAAATGATTGTTGAAACAGGTGTTGATATTTTATCTTTTGGTGGTACAAAAAATGGTTTGATGTTAGGTGAAGCTGTTATTTTTTTTAATAGAGAACTATCTGAAGATTTTAAATATATCCGAAAACAAGGTATGCAACTTGTATCAAAGATGAGATTTATATCAGCTCAATTTGAAGCTTATTTGACCCACAATTTATGGTATGAAAATGCAAATCATTCAAATCAAATGGCTCAACTACTATATGAAAAATTAAGTAATATTCCTGAAATAACAATAACCCAAAAAGTTCAGTCTAATGGAGTTTTTGCTATTATTCCAAGTAAATATATTTCCATACTTCAAGAAAAATATTCTTTTTATGTTTGGAATGAAAATACCTCAGAAGTAAGGTTAATGTGCTCATTTGATACAACGATTGATGACATTGATAAATTTGCTGAACTAATAAAAAATACTGTAAAATCTTAACGATAAACATTTTAGAAAGAACTCAATATGAATAAAAAAATATTAATAATATTTACCTTATTAATTAATTTAACTAATAATGTACAAGCCGAAGAAAAACCTCAGTTACTTGAACTAAATAGAAATATCTCTGTTTTAGAATCAAAAAAGCTTAATTTAGATGAACAAATTAAACTTGCTACTTTTTATAAAAGAACTGCTCAAGATACAAAAGCAATAAATCTATGTAAAAATATTTTGATCCAAAATCCTAACAACACTTATATATTTAATTTACTAGGAGATTTATATAAACGTAATTATCAATATGATTTGGCAAAAAAATATTATCAGCAAATCAGTTTAAAATCTCCAGAATATAATTCGTCATTAATTTCATTAATGATAATAGCAACATCTTTATCTGATAATTTATTTGCAAATGAAATTTTGGATAAATCTGATAAAAATAATATAGTTTTATATAAAACTATATTAGGTATCTATAACTATTCATCTCTAAAACTCAATCCAAAAGAAGCAAGAATTAATTTTGAAGAAGTTTTATCAAAAGATCCAAATCAAAAAGAGGCTTTATATTATCTTGCTCTGATTGATCTGGATGATAACAAAAGATTAGAAGCAAAAAATTTATTAAATCATGCAATAAAGCAAGATTTTTATTTTAGCTCATTACATTCGTCATTAGGTTATATTGAATTTTTGGATAAAAATCTGGATAAAAGCTTTGACGAATTAAAAACAGCCTTAATGGTTAATATCATGGATAGTAGATCCTTAATAAGTCTTGGTAATGGTATGACAAAAACAAATTATGAGATTCTTGAAAAAGATAATCCTAATCTAAAAGCAAATGATGAGTTTTTTAATACAGGAAGGCAGGCAATTAAATTAGTTAATAAAGGTCAAAATAAACAAGCAAAAGATTTGATTAATCAACTTAAAATAAAATATCCAAATAATATTCACTCATATATTCAAGCTGGTAGTCTGGACATTACTATAGGAGATTACCAAGATGCAATAAAAATGTATCAACAAGCTTTAAAGATTAATTCAGATTATGGAGTTGCCAATAATGGTTTATCAATCGTTATCTATAACTTAATTAGAAATCAACAAAAAGAAATTAAGTTATTGGATCTTGATGTTAATGATTATTCCAAAATT